>DASTRT010000402.1:0-2303 GCA_035761085.1 Methylophilaceae bacterium | reverse complement strand
GTCCACCAGGAACAGTTCCACCTGCCGCGAGGAAACGCGCCGGGCGACGAAGTGCGCATTCTTCAGGCTGGCGGTGTCGTCCTCGGTGGAATGCACGACCAGCGTCGGCGATTTGACGCGCGGCAGCGCGCGCGTCGCCTCCTTGATGAGCTTGGTGCTTTCATAAATGGTGACGGCAGAGGTACGGAAGATGCCCACCTTCTCGGACGCCAGCGCGTCACGGTTTTCCAGTACCGCATGCACCATGGCGCGCGTGCGTTCGCACTTGATGCCGTAAGGTGGTGGCTCATCCCAATGGATGAAATAGCGTAGCGGGGTATACAGCACGATGGGCAGCAGCAATTTGCGCTTCAGGCGCGGCATGTTCCAGCCGTCGTAGAAGAAGGTGGACGACAGTACGCCGATGCCGTCCACGCGTTCGCCCTTTTCCGCCGCCAGCTTGATTGCGAGCAGCGCGCCGACCGAGAGGCCGGCGACGAATACCCTGTCATGCTCGTTCTTGAGCGCTTCGAAGGCCTGCTCGATGGAGGCGTACCAGTCCTGCCAGGTCGAGTCGCGCAAATCTTTCGCCGTACGGCAATGGCCTGCCATTGCCGGGCACATCACGCTGAATCCCTGCTTGGCCAATCGTTTGGCCACGGGCTTCATCTCGGTAGGGGTGCCGGTCAGGCCGTGGATCAGCAGCACGGCGTGCTCGCCCTGCCTGTCGTAAAAGCCCGTTGGTCCCAGGCTGTCTTGTATCGTTGTGGTCATGATTCCGGATTTTACTCAGCCCCGCAGCGGCGCAACAGCATTTCGAACAAATGGATGCCCAGATCGATCTCTTCCTCGCTGATCATCAGCGATGGCGCAAGCGTGATCACGTTCTTCTGGTAGCCGCCGATATCGAGCACGAGGCCGTATTTCTTGTCGCCCACCAGCAGGTCGCCCTTGAGGCCTTCGTTGAACATGCGGTCGGCCAGGGCACGGCTCGCCGTATAGCCATCCTTCTCGCACAGCTCGATGCGCAGCGCCAGACCCAGACCGCTGACGTCGCCGACGCACTTCCAGCGCGACTTGAGTTCCTGGATGCGCTTGAGGAAGTAGGCGCCGCGAGCGCGGACGTGGGGTTCGAAGTCGGATTCCTGCGTCATCTTCATGACTTCCAGCGCGACGGCAGTGCCGAGCGGATTGGAAGCGAAGGTGGAGTGGGTGGATCCCGGCGGGAATTTCTCGGGCGAGATCAGCTCTTCCCGCGCCCAGATGCCGGACAGCGGATTGAGGCCGTTGCTGATCGCCTTGCCGAACACGAAGATGTCCGGAACGATATCGAAGTTTTCCCACGACCACAGCTTGCCGGTGCGGTACACGCCCATCTGGATCTCGTCGGCGACCAGCAGGATGTTGCGCTTCTTCAACGATTCCTGCAGTTTCTTCATGTAGCCGGCAGGCGGCACGATGTAGCCGCCGGTGCCTTGCATGGGTTCGATATAGAAGGCGCCGAACTCGCACTGGCCGGATTTCTCGTCCCAGAACGACTGGTATTCGGTCTCGAACAGCTTCTCGAATTCCTTGTGGCAATAGGTGTCGCAGGTCTCCACCTTCATGTCGTAGGGGCAGCGGAAGCAGTAGGGATACGGCACGAAGTGCGCGCGGTCGGCGAAGTTGCCGAAGCGGCGGCGGTAGCGGTAGCTGGAGGTGATGGCCGAAGCGCCCAGCGTGCGGCCATGGTAGCCGCCCATGAAGGCAAACTGGTGGGTCTTGCCGGTGTGGTTACGCACCACCTTGAGCGAATCTTCCACCGCCTGCGCGCCACCAACGTTGAAGTGCACGCGGCCTTTCACGCCGTACTTGTCTTCCATGTACTTGCAGATGATTTCGGCCAGCTCGACCTTTTCCTTGTGCAAATACTGGCTCGCCAGTTGCGGCAGGTCGTCGATCTGCTTCTTGAGCGCGTCGGCGATGCGCTTGTTCTTGTAGCCGAAGTTGACGGCGGAATACCACATCTGCCAATCGAGATAGGGCGTGCCTTCGTCGTCGAACAGGAAGCTGCCGTCACAGCCGGCGAATACCTTGGGAGGATCGGCGTAATTGACGGTGTCGCCGTGAGAGCAATATTTATCGTTCTTTTCGAGGATTTCGATGATCTGCGGATTCATGAGTGGTTACTTTCGAATGAATGGTAATCAGGCGCTGATGCCAGCTTCACGCTGCGGCGCGCCCTGGGGCCAGCTGGCGACCTTGGCCAGCACGTCGGCAAAGGTCTGGAACTTGAAATGCGGAATGTTGTTGGCCTCGCAATGGCGCGCGAGACCGCTCTTGGC
>DASTRT010000401.1:0-2863 GCA_035761085.1 Methylophilaceae bacterium | reverse complement strand
CATCGCTTTCATAGCATGGCGGGCGGTAAGTGTCGCCGGCGACGTGCCGAAAGCCGGGGAACCGGCGCCAGATTTCAACCTGCCGGACGCCAACGGACAACAGCACAAATTTGCCGACTATGCCGGCAAATGGCTGGTACTGTATTTCTACCCGAAAGACGATACGCCAGGCTGTACCAAGGAGGCGTGCAGTTTTCGCGACGACCTCGCACAGCTGCAGAAGCTGGGTGCGCAAGTGGTGGGCGTGAGCGTGGACGATACCCAGTCACACGCAGAGTTTGCCAAGAAGTACCACCTGCCCTTCCCTTTGCTTTCGGACAAGGATGGCAAGGTGGCGGAACGTTACGGCGCGCTCATGAACCTGGGCATAATCAGCAAGGCCAAGCGCTATACCTTTCTCATTAACCCGCAAGGCAAGATCGCCAAGACCTATCTGAGCGTGGACACTTCACGCCACTCGCAGCAGATCATCGACGACCTGAAGCAGCTCAAGGGCCATTAATCATTTCTCCTGCGGTTTGTCCGGCGCGTTTTCGAACTGGTCCCAGGTGACTTCGGCGACCTTGTACTCGAAATGCGATTGGGCAATCGCCGGTTCCTGGAAGTAGCTGTCCTGATCCGGCTCGTCGCCTTCGAGCGCCACTACCGTATCCTTAGCCAGCATCACCGGGAAACGCCAGTAGATCTTCTCCACCACATAGCCGGTTAGCTTGAGGATGTGGCTGATGAGGTTACTTTCGATGATGTTGGAGTAGCGGAAGCGCTTGAGCGGCTCGGATTCCACCATGGCGATGAAATTCTTGTTCTTGGAGGGGACGATGGTGACCGCGACTGCCGTGCCGCTGTTGCTGAAGTACTGCACGATGAAGTCGGAAATGGTCTTGACGGCTCTTTCCTTGGTGCGGTTGCGCTGGAATATCCACAGCACGTAACTGAGCAACGCGACGATATCGAAAACAACGATATAGAAGGCCAGGGAGTCGAGCGTGATAGTGAAGGTTAGCATTGAATAGTCCCTCTTTGTTATTGCAGCATGAGGCCGCTTATCGTTATGTGGAATTTTTGTCTTCAGGTTGCCCCGAGCTATCACTGAGCATAATATAACCCCACGCACAGTTCTACTGGTAAACCCAACCGTGGAGCGCTTTATGGAAAATAAATACGGATTAGGCAGTGCCCGTGTTGCGCATGAGCATCATGATGCCAAGCATAAGGCTGCAAACCATGCCGAAATGGCCTGCCGGTTCTGCGGCGCCAGTCACCTGACGCTCTGCCTCACCATGAATGACCATCGTTGTGAAAGCTGCGGTAAGTGGCAAAACGACATGCCGATGGGTTATTCAACCGGCCGCAGCGCAGACTACTGATTTCGAGCCGTCAGCTCTTCTTTTTCTCAGGCACCTTGCAGTCGGTATAGGTACTGGTTGCGTTGTCTTCCAGCGTCGCAACGCCATCCTTGATGGTCAGCGTGGAAACGCCATTGCTGTACTTGCCAGCATCCTTTTTCGGCAGAGCCACCTCCCGGTCGCTGAGTATGAGCCAGGCGGCATCGCCCTTCTCGATATTACGTACGTAAAACTTCTTGCCGCCGGCGCATTGATACTCCGTGGCATTGGCCGGGGCGGTAGAACGCTCCAGCGACTCATCGCCGAACGGCCACAAATTGGCTGTGCTGCAGCCGGAAAGCAAAGCGGAAAATCCCGCCAACCCAAGTAGTACCTGGCAACTCACTCTTCTCATGCTTTATCCCGAATAAATTTGTGCGCCCTTTGTCGGACAAGGTGGATTAACGAACAAACCTCAGAGGCGTTAATTGTTAAGCTAAATCCGTACTCTATACAAGAGAGGATATCATGCGAACGCCCGCCAGCATTGCAAGCCACCCCCTTCACCCCATGCTTATTACCATACCCGTGGGACTGTTCGTGTTTTCACTGATTTGCGATGTCATCGCGCTATTTGCCCCTGACCCCAACATCTGGTTGATCGTCGCCTTCTTTACCATGGTCGGTGGTTTCATTGGCGCCCTGATTGCAGCCGTCCCCGGTGCCATCGACCTGCTGTCGATCAATGAGCAGAAAATCAAGACCATAGGCTTGACCCACATGGCGCTCAATCTGGTCGCCGTAACCCTGTACGCCGTGAACATCTGGATGCGAGTGCAGGGCACCAACAGCATTACCCCGCTGATTCTCTCCATTATTTCCGTCAGTCTGCTCGCCGTCTCTGCATGGCTGGGGGCGGAAATGGTACATCGTTATGGCGTAGGCGTAGACACCGATGCAATGAAATAAATCTGCTTCTTCCCTGCGTTTTCCGAATCTGAAATAAAAGTAGCATTTTAAATGCATGTTATATATAATCTCGAACATGCACCTGACGCAATTCTCAGATATCGGTTTAAGGCTGTTGATGTACCTGGCTCGCGAAACGCGCGAGACGCCGGCAGTTACGATCGCGGAAATTTCCACGCAGTTCGGCATACCTCGCAATCACATGATGAAAGTAGCTGGCAAGCTGGCCAGGGATGGCTGGATTCGCGCTACACGCGGCAGAATTGGCGGTATCAGTCTGGCACGCGCGTCTTCCGAAATGCGGCTCGGCCAGATCGCTCGTGCGCTGGAGGGCGAAAAAGATCTCGTGGAATGCGAGAAACTCAATTGCCGGCTGAGCAGCAATTGTGAGTTGCGTGCTGTATTGGGCAAAGCACATGCGGCCTTCTATGCTGCGCTCGATGAATACACGCTGGAAGACATTGTCGGCGGGGCCACCGGCGATACCCTTCTTGGCATGCACAACGGGTTCCTGGCAATCCACTTCAGGACCCCTACTGTTTCGACCCAAACCTAGAGCAACCCCGAGG
>DASTRT010000400.1:0-2622 GCA_035761085.1 Methylophilaceae bacterium | reverse complement strand
ATCGATATCCTGCGCCGCACCGGTGTGGAAGTAGTGGCGGCGGGGTTGAGCGGTACGCTGGTGAAATGCAGCCGTGGCATACGTATTATGGCCGATAGCTCATTGGATGACGCGCTGACGCAAAGCTTCGACATGATCGTGCTGCCGGGTGGAATGCCGGGTGCTGAACATCTGAAGAACGACAAGCGCATTCTCGATCTATTGCGCAGCATGGAGCGCGCAGGGAAGTATGTCACTGCCATCTGCGCCGCGCCGATCGCGCTGCATGCCGCCGGGCTGTTGGAAAACCGCAAGGCGACCAGCTTTCCGGGTTTCCTCGACAAGCTGCCGGGCTCGCATAGTTATAGTGCCGCTGCGGTAGTGATCGACGGCAATATCATCACTTCACGTGGACCCGGTACGGCCATGGATTTTGCCCTGGCGCTGGCCGAACTGCTTTGCGGCGTGGAACAGCGCAACCGGGTAGAAGCCGGGCTGCAGCGGCCCTGAGTTAGAAACATGCCTCCCCATATTTATCTGGCGTCTCGCTCGCCACGCCGGGCAGAACTGCTGCAACAGATGGGCATCCGCTTCAGCGTGCTGCCTTCCGATATTGACGAATCCCAGTTGCCCGATGAACTGCCGGCGGCTTATGTCATGCGTCTGGCCAGGTCCAAGGCTGAAGTGTGCCGGGACAGCCTTGATTCAGGTGAGCAGCCTTTCCTGCCGGTGCTGGCGGCCGATACTACGGTTTCTGTGGACGGAGTGATTTTGGGAAAACCGGTAGACGCGGATGAAGCGCGTAGCATGCTGCGACAGATGTCCGGCCGTTGGCATGAAGTGCTGACCGGCCTGGCCGTTGCAACTCAGGGCACCGTGGAAGCCCTGCTCAATGTTACCCGCGTGCAAATGGCAGAACTGACGCCGGCTGAAATCGAGGCGTACATCGCCTCCGGCGAGCCCTTCGACAAGGCCGGCGCCTATGGCATCCAGGGCCTGGCTGGCACATTCATCAAGCGCATTGAGGGCAGCTATTCCGGTGTCATGGGCCTGCCGATTTTTGAAACCGCGCAATTACTCAAGAGTGCGGGTATCCGCATCCTGTAGTCGGACATAAGTACTACAAACACAAGCAACAAGAAGAAAGTTCGCAATGAGTGAATCGATACTGATTAACGTGACGCCGCAGGAAACGCGGGTCGCCGTGCTGGAGCAGGGCGTGGTGCAGGAGCTGCACATCGAACGCAGCACTTCCCTCGGCCTGGTCGGCAACATCTACCGCGGCGAGGTGTGTCGTGTACTGCCTGGTATGCAGTCAGCCTTTGTGGAAATCGGCCTGCAACGTGCGGCATTTCTGCATGTGGCGGATATTCTGGAATGCAACGGCGCCGAGACGGAAAAGACTATCCAGGAGGTACTGCACGAAGGCCAGCCGCTGATCGTGCAAGTGATCAAGGAGCCCATCGGCAGCAAGGGTGCGCGGCTCACTACACAGATCAGCATCGCTGGCCGGTTTCTCGTTTATCTGCCCCAGCAGCAGCATATCGGCGTGTCGCAGCGCATCGAGGATGAGGCCGAGCGCGAGTTGCTGCGCGAACGCCTTAGCCGGCTGCTGCCCGAAGACCATAAGGGCGGCTACATCATTCGCACCATGTCCGAAACGGCTACCGACGAAGAACTGCTGGCGGATATCGAGTATCTGCAGAAGGTCTGGGAGAATATCCAGGGCGCCAGCCGCAATGCGCCTGCACGCTCGCTGATATTCCAGGACCTCAACCTGCCGCGGCGCATCCTGCGTGACGTGGTGCATGAGCAAACCGATCATGTCATGGTGGATTCACGCGAGACCTATCAGTCGCTGCTGGCGTTTGCCGAAAACTATGCGGCGAGTGCCGTAAAGCGGCTGCGGCTCTACCAGGGCGATCGGCCCTTGTTCGACCTGTATAACGTCGAGAGCGAAATCGAGAAAGCGATGTCGCGCAAGGTGGAGCTCAAGTCTGGCGGCTACCTGATTTTCGACCAGACCGAGGCGCTGACCACGGTGGACGTGAATACCGGCGGCTTCGTTACCGGCGGCAGCCTGTCCGATACCATTTTCAAGACCAATCTGGAGGCTTCCCAGTGCATCGCACGGCAACTCAGGTTACGCAATCTGGGCGGCATCATCATTGTCGATTTCATCGATATGGACGAGGAAGCGCAGAAAACGGCGGTGCTGGAGGAGCTGCGCAAAGGCGTGGCCAAGGACCGCGCACGTGTCGGTATCAGCGGATTCTCAGCACTCGGTCTGGTAGAGATGACGCGCAAACGCACGCGCGAAAGTCTGGCGCATGTGCTGTGCGAGCCTTGTCCTGCCTGCCAGGGTCGAGGCGAGCTCAAGACCGCGCAGACCGTATGCTATGAAATCTTCCGTGAGCTGCTGCGGCACGCCCGGCAGTTCAATGCACGCGAATTTCGTGTGCTGGCTTCGCAAAAGGTGGTGGACATGCTGCTCGACGAGGAGTCGCAGAGCTTGGCCAACCTGTCGGACTTCATCGGCAAGCCGATTTTTCTGCAGGTGGAAACGCAGTACTCGCAGGAGCTGTTCGAGATTATCCTGCTCTAGGCGGGTTCCGCCGTCCTGGCGGAGATTGCGCTGGGCTG
>DASTRT010000399.1:0-2541 GCA_035761085.1 Methylophilaceae bacterium | reverse complement strand
CTGGATACCCACGTGCACGCCGACCACATCACCTCCGCCTTGCAGCTCAAGAAAAAGGTGGGCAGCAGGATTGCGGCCCCAGCCTTGAGCCGCCTGCCCTGTGCAGATATCCAACTGGAGGAGGGGGTGCCGCTGCAGGTTGGCGGCATAACGCTGAATCCGCTCTACACCCCCGGCCATACCGATGACCATCACGCGTACCTGCTGAGCGACCGGGTGTTCACCGGTGATGCCTTGCTGATCGACGGTTGCGGACGAACCGACTTCCAGAACGGCAATAGCGATCTGTTATACGACAGCGTGCGCAACAAGCTCTTTACACTGCCCAATGAGGTACTGGTCTATCCCGGGCACGACTATCATGGCCGCTACGTGTCTTCTATCGCCCAGGAGAAAAAGCGCAATCCGCGTCTGGGCGAGGCGCATAGCCTGGAAGAATTCCGCGAGCTGATGGCCAGGCTCAATCTGCCGTATCCGCGATTTATCGATTATGCGGTGCCCGGCAATCGACAGTGCGGCGTTTGCCCCAGCGACCTTCCTCAAAACCTGGAGGAATATTGCCGGCAGATGGCGGTCAGCCAGCAGGGCTAGCCGAGCGCAATGGCTGTTGCCATTGCCTCAGGTCATTGCCACTGGGTGACTGAAACACCCTGAGATCGAACTGGTCAATGATGGCCAGCAAATGGTCGAAGATATCCGACTGAATGGCTTCATATTCGCTCCAGGCGACGGTTTTGGTGAAGCAGTAAATTTCCAGCGGCAGACCCTGCGGCGTGGGGTCGAGCTGGCGCACCAGTAGCGTCATGTCCTGGCGGATGCGCGGGTGGTTTCTCAAGTATTGCTCGACATAGGCGCGGAACGTGCCGACGTTCGTCACCCGCCGCGCATTCACTTCCGGAAACCCCTGCTCGGCGAGCTTGCGGTTCCAGGTTTCCAGCTCTGCAGTTTTCTGCTCCAGATATTTTTGCAGAATGCTGAAAGAGCGCAGTCTCTCCAGAAACGCGGTATCGAGGAAGTGGATGCTGTTCTGATCGATGTAGATGCTGCGCTTGATGCGCCGCCCGCCTGACTCCTTCATGCCGCGCCAGTTGATGAAGGATTCCGAAATCAGGCGCTTGGTGGGGATGGTGGTGATGGTCTTGTCCCAGTTCTGCACCTTGACCGTATGCAGGGCGACATCCACAACATCGCCATCGGCGTTGAGCTGCGGCATTTCGATCCAGTCTCCGACCCGCACCAGATCGTTGGAAGTGATCTGCAGGCTGGCGACCAGCGACAGGATGGTATCCTGGAAGATCAGCATGAGCACTGCCGCCATGGCACCCAGGCCGGATAGCAGGATAACCGGTGAGCGGTCGAGCAGCGCCGCGATTATTAGAATGATCGCCAGCACGTAGACGATTATCTTGCCGACCTGTACATAGCCCTTGATCGGCCGCAGATTGGCATCCTCACGCTTCTGGTAGATGAAGTTGACGATATCGAGCGCGTCTCCCATGGCCAGCGCGATGGTGAGCACGATGAAAGCGTTGGCCAGGCTCTGCAGCACATTGACGACGACCGGCGGCACGCCGGGCACCAGTGCAATGCCGACGGAAATGACCATGGCGGGCAGCACATTCACCAGTCGCTCGATGAATTTATGCCCGTGCGCGGCGTTTTCGATGGGCAGGGCATCCAGAAACCTGAAGCCTGCCTTGATCAAGATGTGCTTGAGCACGGCATTGGCGAACCAGGCAAAGGCGATCAGCGAAAGAAAATAGATCAGCGTCTCCGTACCGGAGTACTTGGCCATCCAGTTCAGGGTGTATTCAATGTCATCAAACATTCAGCAAAACCTCGCGTCTTTGTTCGGATCGGGATTATTTCGAGAAGGTGCGGCAAGAGCGCAGCCGAGGACTTTCTTTTTCAAGTCTATCGCGTGACGCCGCAGAGTCCAACCCGGCGCATTACACAAGCTGAGTTGCTATCGCCAGGGTCGCTGTATATTCCTTGTCGACGTCAATGGGCTGGAAGCCGCGCATTCTCGCCCGATAACAACCAGTTCGGAGAGGTCAAAAAATAGTTGGTCATATGTAAATTACCGAACATATCTCGCCGGTTTTTGCAGGTATCGTGCAAGGATGCTTAAACTGTACCCGCAAAAGGTCACCTTTATCCTCAGCATGATAGCCCTCTGCCTGGTGATCGCTAATTGCCTGGGCCTGATTGCCAAGGCGGCGGGACACGATTTCCTGGGTGGGTTGGTTCCCTTGTTCGACATGGATGAAGAGAAAAACATCCCCACCTTTTTCTCGACCTTTCTTGCCGTCATTGCCAGTGGCCTGTTGTTCGCAATTGGCATGGCTCGCAAGCAGGTGGAGCGGCCCTGGCGGTTATGGATCGGCTTGTCCTTGGTCTTCCTGCTTGTCGGTATGGACGATTTCGTCGCTATCCATGAGCACCTGAACCGGCCCATCCGCAGTCTGTTTCATGCCAAAGACATCTTCTATTTCGCCTGGATTATTCCCTACGGCCTTTTCGTGATGGTCCTGGCGGGTA
>DASTRT010000398.1:0-10776 GCA_035761085.1 Methylophilaceae bacterium | reverse complement strand
GGTTGATATCGGCTTCGCCACTGGCGATGGCGGTTGCATAAGGTTTACATCCTGGATAGCCGCACTGGCCGCACTGGGTTTGCGGCAGGATGGCATCTATGCGCGCAACCAGCGGATCGCCCTCCACCTTGAACTTGAGCGCCGCGGTACCGAGTATCAAGCCCAGCAGCAGAGCCAGGCCGAGCATGACGAGTAGTGCTGTCAGCATCAGTGCACCAGGCCTGCAAATCCCATGAAGGCCAGGCTCATGAGCCCTGCCGTGACAAATGCGATGGCCGACCCCTGGAATATCACCGGCACATCGGCTGCTTCCATGCGCTCGCGAATGGAAGCGAAAAGTATCAGTACCAGCGAGAAGCCGACCGAACTGCCGAAGCCAAACAGCAAGGACTCTACCGCGCCATGGTTTTTCTGGACATTCAGCAGGGGCACGCCCAATACGGCACAGTTGGTAGTAATCAGCGGAAGATAAATCCCGAGCACCTGATACAGGAAAGGATGGAATTTCTCCATCCACATTTCGGTAAACTGCACGACCCCTGCTATCACCACGATAAAGGATAAAGTACGCAAGTACTCAAGGCCATTGGGTTCCAGCAGATAATGATAAATACCGTAGCTGGTCCCGGAGCCGATGGTCAGCACAAAAGCAGTGGCCATACCCATGGCGATGGAAGTTTCAAGCTTTTTGGAAACCCCCATGAAAGGGCAGAGTCCAAGGATCTGCGTCAGGACGATATTGTTGACGAGAACAGTGCCAACAAGAATAAGGATATAACTTTCCATAAATCGCAATTATACAGCCTCAGCCGTGCGCTCATCGTCACTGCATGCAAATTTGGAGCGATAACTTTAAACAGCGATTGCTAAAACAACAAAGAATATATGATTATATTTTTATAACCCCTGATTCTTTTATGCAAGCTGGGTAAAAAAATGATATTGCCCCGCTAGCACTTCAGTTAAAATGTTTTTAAACAAATACTCAGGCTAACCATGTTGCAAGGCAGTCTCGTCGCCATCGTCACCCCAATGCATGAAGATGGCGCGCTGGATCTGGGCGCATTACGCTCGCTTATTGATTTTCATGTCAACCAGGGAACCGACGGCATCGTCATCGTCGGCACCACGGGCGAATCTCCCACCGTAGATGTCGAAGAGCATTGCCGGCTGATCCGTACCACGGTCGAACACGTCGCCGGACGCATTCCCGTAATTGCCGGCACCGGCGCCAACTCCACCAGCGAAGCCCTGGACCTGACCCGTCAGGCCAAGCAGCTCGGCGCGGATGCCTGCCTGCTGGTCACTCCCTATTACAACAAGCCCACGCAGGAAGGTCTCTACCAGCATTTCCGCACCATTGCGGAAGCCGTAGATATTCCGCAGATTCTCTACAACGTCCCCGGCCGCACCGGCTGCGATCTTGGTAACGATACCGTGCTGCGGCTGGCGCAACTTCCTTGCATCGTTGGCATCAAGGATGCCACCGGCAATATCGAGCGCGGGACAGACCTGATCCTGCGGGCTCCGTCGCACTTTGCCGTCTATAGCGGGGATGACGCTTCCTCTCTGCCCCTCATGCTCATGGGGGGCAAGGGCGTCATCTCGGTCACCGCCAATGTCGCGCCCCGGCTCATGCACGAGATGTGCCGGGCGGCGTTCGAAGGCAACCTTGACGAGGCCAGAAGCATCAATGGCCGCCTGTTCCCGCTGCACCAAAAACTCTTCGTCGAGGCCAACCCGATTCCCGTGAAGTGGGCGTTGCAGGAAATGGGCCTGATCGGCCCCGGCATTCGCCTGCCCATGGTACCGCTATCCGCGCAGTACCATGACGTCGTGCGAAACGCCATGCAGCATGCCTCGTTGTTAACAGAAACCGTAGGATAAAAAATCGCATGTCTCAATCCCGAATCCTGACCCTTGCCGCAACAGGCCTGCTCTGTTCCCTGCTGGTCGCCTGTGATTCCATACCGTTCATCGACAACACGCCGGATTACAAGGGCGCAGGCAGATCGCGCCCGCTGGAAGTCCCCCCTGACCTGACTTCCATTTCCTCCAACGATACTTACAGCGTGCCGGGCGCCACTACCTACTCGGACTATGCGCAGAACCAGGCCGAGCAGGCCCAGCAGCGTGAACAGATCCTGCCCGACCCGCAAGGTGTGCGCATGGAGCGTGCAGGTTCCCAGCGCTGGCTGGTCGTTGACGCTCCGGCCGAAAAAATCTGGCCGGCCATTCGCGACTTCTGGGCAGACTTGGGCTTCGCAGTACGCGTGGAAAATGCCCAGACCGGCGTGATGGAGACCGAATGGGTCGACCCTTCCACCATCACCCAGGATGAAAAAGGCAATTACCTGGACAAATTCCAGGGCTGGCTCGACAAGCTCAACACCCTGCAGAATCGCCAGAAATTCCGCACTCGCATCGACCGCGGAGTCAAATCCGGCACTACGGAAATCTATCTGAGCCATCGCTCGATAGCTGACACCCAGACAGACAACAAGGAACGTGTAGTCACTTCGGTCGGAACCGTAGAGAACGGCTATAAGCTCGACAGCAAGCTCAGCAAGAAAGACGAAGAGCGCGCCAATGCCGAGGATATCGACGCCGAACTGCTGCGTCGCCTCATGGTGTATCTGGGCGTGGACGAGCACAAATCACGCGAAGTGCTGACCACGGTCAAGGAAGAGGTGCGCGCGGTGCCGAAGAAGGACGGCAACAATGTCTACCTGGCACTCAATGATGAATTCGACCGGGCCTGGCGCCGCGTCGGCCTGGCGCTCGACCGCGTCGGTTTTGTCGTGGAGGACCGCGATCGTTCCAGCGGTGTCTTCTACGTGCGTTATTCAGATGTGGATGCCGATGGCAAGCCGCGGGAAAAGAAAGGTTTCATTGATTCTCTGAAGTTCTGGAAGGACGACGAGGAAAATGCCAATGCCACGGCTGAAGAGAAGAAAAAGAATGACGACAAGACGGTCACCGACCTGCTGAAGTTCTGGGATAGCGGCAAGGATGACCTCGATCCGGCGCGCCAGTATCTGGTCAAGGTCCAGGATGCGCCGGAAGGCGGCTCCAAGGTCAGCGTGACCAACAAGGATGGTACGCCAAACCATTCGAGCACAGCCGGCCGCATCCTCAACCTGCTGTATGAGCAGCTGAAATAGCCTGAACCAATGGCAATGCGCTTCGCATCACTCGGAAGCGGCAGCAGCGGCAACAGCCTGGTCATCGAAGCACGCAGCACTCGGGTGCTGCTCGATTGCGGCTTCGGTTTGAGGGAAGTAGTCAAGCGCATCGCCCGGCTCGGGCTGCTGGCCGAACAGCTCTCCGGCATCCTGGTCACGCACGAGCACGATGACCACGCCGGCGGCGTTTTCCGGCTAGCCAACAAATACCGAATTCCCGTATGGCTCACGCATGGCACCTTTACCATGAGCGAGCGCTATCTGCCGTCGCAATGCAATTTCCAGGTCAACATCATCGACAGTCATGAGGCATTTAATATCGGCGACCTGCATGTGCATCCTTTTCCGGTGCCTCATGATGCCAGAGAACCGGTGCAGTTCGTGCTTGGAGACGGCCAGCACCGCCTCGGTGTGCTGACCGATACCGGCACTTCGACTCCACACATCGAATCCATGCTGAGCAGATGCGACGGCCTGGTGCTGGAGTGCAACCACGACCTCGACATGCTGATGAAAGGCCCGTATACCTGGCCTCTCAAGCAGCGCGTGAGCGGCCGTCTGGGACATCTCGACAACGCGACGTCGGCAGGGCTGCTGTCGCGGCTCGATAACAGCCGGTTGAAACACTTGCTGGCTGCCCATTTGAGCGCCCAGAACAATCTGCCGCATCTGGCCCGCAGCGCCTTGAGCACAGCACTTGGTTGCGAAGCGGAGTGGGTAGGAATTGCCGACCAGGAGCAGGGATTCGACTGGCGACAGCTCTAGCAGGCAATAAAAAAGCCGGCAATGCCGGCTTTTCAGGCTTAAGCTAAGTAAAACTTACTTGGCTTCTGCAGGAGCAGCTTCGGAATCAGCTGGAGCAGCAGGAGCTGCGTCAGCAGGAGCAGCTGGGGCTTCAGCAGCAGGAGCGGCATCAGCAGGAGCAGCTGGGGCTTCAGAAGCAGGAGCGGCAGGAGCTTCAGCAGCAGGAGCTGCGTCAGCAGGAGCCTCTTCTTCTTTTTGGCCACAAGCGGACAGAGCCAGGGCCAGCAGGGCGGCAAGCAGAACGGAACGAGTCATTTTATGATCCCTTAAATTAGACTATAGAGTTGAACCAGGCGCCGGAAACCAACTGGTATCCAAGCGCCCAAGATTTTACCAGCTCCTTCAAAAAAAACTAGCGTTTTTATGAACTTGTCAGTTTGAGGCTCAACCTCAGCCGTGCGGTCAATCTACTCGCAGCATCAAACTCGTTGATCCAGAAGCAGTATCGGATCGCGTATCGAGAATGGCGCGGCTTACCTCATCACGGGCCTGCATCGTGCCGCCCAGGTCAAACCACTGTCCGGGCTTGACCCGGACACGGGTCGACAAGGCCTCGAAATCGACAATACCGCTGCTGCCGATTCCGGCAATGCGCGGCATTATCTCCACCTCCACTTCATCACCGACGTAATGCGGTATGACTGCGAAACCTGTCGTGATATCGCGGAATTCGGTGGATTGCACGATTTGCACATAACGTTGGGTGAACAAGGCCCACTGTTGGGTATACGGAATGGATTGTCCGACGCGGATGAAGGCACGTGAGCCATCCATCACCGTAACGAATTGCGAACCGTGGCTCTGCCGCTGGCGGCTGCCTTGATCGAGATCCAGTTGAATACCCTCATCGGCCGGCGGCGAATTGCCCACGATCACCTCACCATGACCTATTCTGCCGCGGCCGCTGATGCCGGCATGATTGCTTTCCGAGGAGAGGTTGCTGTCGTGGCTGATTTCGATGCGGATATTGCGCGGGGTCACATCCAGCCGGGACACCGTTTCCTCGATAGCAGCCAAGCGTTCGGGAGTGGTACGGATGATGAGCGTGTTATTCATGGCGCTGGCGGTACCGCCCTCACCGACCATGGTCTGCACGACAGGCAGCACATCCTGCGCAAGCCGGTGCTGCAGCGTCAACATTTTGAATTCGCTTTGTCCGCCCAGTACGCTGCTTGATGCCAGCAGCAAGAATACAACCGTTACATGCTTCCATCGCATCATGCGTCTCCTAAAGCCCCAGAGTTGTGGCTGAGAGCCCACGCGTAGATGTCTCCAGGATCTGCCCGAAGCGTTCCTGCAGAGGCTGCACAGCCGCGGCATTATCGAGTTCATAACGGAATCGCGCGTGATCCACATGGAAGCGGTGCAGGTAATGCACACCGTCCGCCAGTACAAAACTGTCTTGCGCCACCAGCGCCTCTTCGCCGGTCTTGTATACGGCAATCGAATGGCTGAACAATTTGAGCAGGTGCATGAGCCGTGGGCAACGCTGCGCCAGATGATCGGTATCGTGCATCAGCAGTGTCAGGCGGCTTCCGCGATGTTTCGCCAGAAACTGTTGCAGCAGCTCGGCACGACGCAGGCTGCTGTAGCCGCCAATCGCCAGGCTGGGGTCGAATATCAGCAACTCACGCTCGGCGTAGCCGATGATGAGATTGATGGCAGCCTCGAACAGCTGCTCTCCCTGCAGGATGGTATTCGGAATCAATTCTTCAGTCGGACCCATGTCGCGCCTCCGGAAATTCCACATAGCCGTCGAGATACCAGGCATACAGCTGGCTGGCCAAAGCAGCCTCTGGTTCGCTTGATGGAAGCATGCGCCGCTCATCTGCAAAATCCCGCAGGATGGACTGTGAAGATGCAGGCAACTCAACCTGATCGCCATTCATGAAAAAGCTACCTCCATGAAACAATAACTGGCTTTTTCGCGCAAGCTGCAGGCCTTCCCGCTGCAACCGCTGACGAAAAGCTGCCTCCTCCATGAAGTCAGGCAGCTCGAAAACAACATCGGCTTTGGGCGCAGTCAGATATTGGCCGAGGAAGCTGGCGACATCGCTTTCGTCCCACTGCACATCCTGCAGCATGCTGCCGACTTGCGCGACCATGGCTATGCCGATCTCGGCCGGGTGCTGCTGTGACCGGAGGTCGGGGTCGGCATACATGCCCTTTGCAACGGATTTTTCCTGCAGATAATTAAGGAATTCGGAAACCAGTTCCTGCGCCGAGGGTGCACGAAATCCGATGGAATAGGTCATGCAATCGCCGACTGCAATGCCCCAGTGCGCGATGTGCGGCGGCAGGTAGAGCATGTCGCCTGGCTCCAACAACCACTCCTGCTGCGTGTCGAAGTTCTTCAGGATGCGTAGCGGCGCGTCTTCCACCAGCGCAAGATCCTGCTGCTCGCTGATGCGCCACAGTCGCCTGCCATGTCCCTGCAGCAGGAATACGTCATACGAATCGAAATGCGGGCCGACCCCGCCGCCATCGGGCGCATAGCTCACCATGAGGTCGTCGAGCCGGGCGTAGGGTATGAAGCTGAACTGCCGTAGCAACCGGTCGGCTTCATCCAGGTGATGATTGACATCCTGCACCAGCAGCGTCCAGTGCTTTTTCGGCAGCTTGAGAAAGCGCGCTTCCGGAAACGGCCCCTCCTCCACGCGCCAGCTTTCATTCTTGTTGCTGATCAGACGCGACTGCACGCCCTCTTCGCACGCCAGCCCCGCCAGTTCCTCGGGACTCAACAGCCCAGTGAAGCCTGGGATGGCATTGCGGATGAGCAAGGGTTTCTTCTGCCAGTAGTCGGCCAGGAACTGCTCTGACGACAGCCCGCCAAGCAACTGCAGGGCCGTTTTCGGGGTTTGGGATTTTTTCATGGCAGCATCATAGCGCATTGCATTCCGGCAAAAGAAATGGGTTAGAATCGGCCCATCATCATCACCCGTAAGAGACGTATGCTGCAGCCTGGTTCACCCGCCCCGGATTTTTCGTTGCCCGATGCCGACATGGAAATGTTCAAGCTCTCCAAGATGCGCGGCAAGAATGTGGTCCTCTATTTTTACCCTAAGGACGATACGCCCGGATGCACGACCGAGGCTATCGAATTCAGCGACCTCGAGGACGAGTTCGCCAGGCGCGATACCATCGTGATCGGCATCAGCCGCGATGACTGCATCAGCCATGGTGAATTTCGCGACAAGCACGGCTTGGCTGTCGGTCTGCTGGCCGATACCGAAGGCAAGGTGTGCGAAAAATACGGCGTTTGGCAGGAGAAGGAAAAGGACGGCATCCGCAAGATGTGCCTGGTGCGTTCCACCTTTGTCATCGATGCCGAAGGCGTGATACGGTAT
The DNA here is from genome assembly GCA_035761085.1 of Methylophilaceae bacterium. GTDB lineage: Bacteria > Pseudomonadota > Gammaproteobacteria > Burkholderiales > Methylophilaceae > DASTRT01. Next base: position 3,440 of record DASTRT010000398.1, on the reverse strand, counting down.
GCGCAATATGGCGTAGTTGCCAAGGGTCATGCCGCCGAGATTTTGAATTTCGTCAAAACCCTTCAGTCTTAAAGCTGTTACTCACCCAAGTCAGGAACCATCATGCAAATCGCCATGAATACCGCAGTCTCCATCACCTATGAGCTCCGCAACAGCGAAGGCAAAGTGCTGGAGGAGAGTCCGCAGCCCGTCACCTATCTGCATGGCGGCTACGACAACATCTTTCCCAAGGTGGAAGAAGCGCTGCACGGCAAGTCGGTCGGCGATACCGTGGAAATTACGCTGGAGCCGGCGGATGCCTTTGGCGATTACGACGAAGAGCTGGTGCAGATCGAACCGCTGGCCGCTTTCCCGACCAAGGATGTCAAGGTCGGCATGCAGTTCGAGGGCGAGGATGAAGGCGGTGACGTGGTGCTTTACACGGTGACCGACATCGCCGACGGCAAGGTTATCGTCGACGGCAATCACCCATGGGCCGGCGAGCGCCTGCTGTTCAAGTGCACGGTGACCAATGTGCGTTCCGCCAATCAGGAAGAAGTCGCTCATGGCCACGTACACGGTGCAGGTGGTCATCACCACTAAGCTTCATCGCTGCAAGATCCTTCAGGCACATCGTGGCGCGTCAACCCAGCCAGAACGAAGTTCAGCCGCTGCTTAACCTCTACCACAGCGGCCAGCTGCCACAGCTGGAAACCGCTGCCCGAGCATTGCTCAAGAGCTATCCGGATCTGCTGATTGCGCATAACCTGCTGGGGGTCGCGCTTGAAGGCCAGGGCAAGTTCGCAGATGCGGTGGAGTGCTACCGCAAAACCCTGAAAGTGGAACCGCGCATCGCGGAGATCCATTTCAACCTGGGTGCCGCGCTGGCCAACCTGGGCCGTCATGAAGACGCCATTCCCAGTTACAAGCGCGCCATCGAGCTCAAGCCTAACCTTGCAGTGGCGCACTACAATCTGGGTCTGGCTTTGCAGGCTCAGGGCCAACTCGATGAGGCTATCGCCAGCTACCGCAAGGCCATTAGCCTGGAGCCTGGCTTCTTCGAAGCCTACGGCAGCATGGGCACAGCCCTGCAAGCGCAAGGCAAGCTTGATGAAGCCGTTGCCGCGTACCGCAAGAGCCTGGCCATCCAGCCCAATCCGTTGACTCACTTCAACCTCGCCACCGCCTTGCGCGACTCCGGCAAGCTCGACGAAGCGGTCGCCAGTTACAAGAACGCGCTGGCGATGCATCCGAACTATTCGGACGCCTACAACAACCTCGGCGAAACGCTGCGCGACCAGGGCAACATGGAAGAGGCGGTGCGGAATTACCAGAATGCGCTAACGGCCAACCCCGACAATCGTGCCGCCAGCTTCAATTTCGCCCAGTTCCTGTATGACGCCGGCCGGTTTGAGGAAGCCATTCCGCATTTCGAGAAATCACAGCGCGACGACTGGCGCGAGCGCGTGCTCTATTGCCTGTACAAGTCGGAACGCTACGACGAATTCCGCGAGAAGCTGCAGGCGTTGACGGCAGAACCCAACATCCTGCCGTTCCTGGCCAACCTGTCAGCGCATCATGCGGCGAATTTCGGCGTGACGGATGAATACAACTTCTGCAGGAATCCGCTGGATTTTGTCTACCGCAGCCATATTGATGAACTCACCAACGGCAGCGGGCTGCTGGATGACCTATTGCGCGACGTGGATTTCGCCGAGATTGCCGAACGCAAGCAGGGCCGCCTGTATCATGGCATCCAGTCCGCCGGTAACCTGTTCAAGCGACCCGAGGCATCTTTCCGCAAGCTGGGCGAACTGGTCAGGCAGAAAGCACGCGAATATGGCCAGCATTTTGCCGGCGAATCCTGTGTACTGATCGAGGAATTTCCGCAGGACCCCGAATTCACCAGCTCCTGGTACGTCAAGATGAATACCGGCGGCCACCTGACCTCCCACATCCACGAAACCGGTTGGATCAGCGGGGTTCTGTACCTGGCGATTCCGCCGCGTGAGGAAGGCAGCCTCGAGGGCTGCATCGAATTCAGTCTGGATGGCGACAACTATCCCAAGCAGCACAACAACTTCGCCAGCATGGTGAAAGAAACCGTAGTGGGCGACATCATCCTGTTCCCGTCGTCGCTGTTCCACCGCACCATTCCCTTCAATGCAGAGAGCGACCGCATCTGCGTCGCCTTCGACATCAAGCCGAAACCCGGCCTGCATCCGGCCTAGAGCAGGCCTTTCAACTTATACAGCAACTCCAGCGCCTGCTTGGGCGTGAGGTCATCGGGATCGACAGTTTCCAGTTCATCCACAACTGGATGCGATGCCGGCTCCGGTTCGCTTTCCGATTGAACGAACATGTCGGTCTGCGGCCCGGCGGTGAGATTCTGCTGCTCCAGCTGGGTCAGCTTGCGCTTGGCAGCAGCAACCACGGACTTCGGGATTCCCGCCAGTTGCGCCACCTGCAAACCGTAGCTTTGTGACGCCGGTCCCTCCTCCACACTGTGCAGGAAGACGATGCCCTTGCCATGTTCCACCGCATCGAGGTGCACGTTACAGGCCTGCTTGAAGTCGTCGACGATGCGCGTCAGCTCGAAATAATGCGTCGCGAACAGCGTATAGCTGCGGTTCTTTTCCAGCAGTTGTTTCGCTACTGCCCAAGCCAGCGAAAGTCCGTCGAAGGTCGAGGTGCCGCGGCCGATCTCGTCCAACAGCACCAGGCTTTGCGCTGAGGCGTTGTGCAGGATGTTGGCGGTTTCGGTCATTTCGACCATGAAAGTGGATCGCCCGCCGGCAAGATCATCGGAGGCGCCGATGCGCGTGAAGATGCGGTCGATCGGGCCCATCCTGGCCTCTGTCGCCGGAACGAAGCTGCCGCAGTGCGCGAGCAGCACGATCAGTGCCGTCTGCCGCATATACGTCGATTTGCCGCCCATGTTGGGCCCGGTGATCAACAGTAGTTGGCGATAGGGTGACAGCGTCACATCGTTGGCGATGAAAGGCTGCGCCAGCTGTTCCACCACTGGATGACGGCCGTCCTTGATCATGATGCCCGGCTCTTCAGTGAATTCCGGCATCACGTAATTCAGCGTCTCGGCGCGCTCGGCGAAGCCGCAAAGCACGTCGAGTTGGGCGACAGCGGCAGCATTGGCCTGCAACTGACCAATATATTGTCCAAGGCTTTCCAGCAGTTCGTCATACAACAGCTTCTCGCGTGCCAGCGCCCGCTCGTTGGCCGACAGCACCTTGTCCTCGAAAGCTTTGAGTTCCGGCGTGATGTAGCGCTCAGCATTCTTGAGCGTCTGCCGCCGGCGGTATTCGGGCGGCGCGCTTTCTGCCTGCGCCCGGGTGAGCTCGATATAGAAGCCGTGCACGCTGTTATACTCGACCTTGAGATTGGCGATGCCGGTGCGCTCCTTTTCCTGCGCCTCGAACTTGAGCAGGAATTCGCCGTGATTG
>DASTRT010000397.1:0-5455 GCA_035761085.1 Methylophilaceae bacterium | reverse complement strand
TCATGGATGCGAACGAATTCGGGGTTCTTGCCGATCGCCACCTGGCGCACCACCTTGCCGGTCGCGGTATCGATGATGGAAATGTTGCCGCCTTCCTTGTTGGCGGTAACGAGCAGCTTGCCATCCTCGGTGATGCCGATGCCGCGTGGGCCTTGGGCCTGCACATCAATCTTGCCTGCCGGCTCGAGGGTGGCGAGGTCGATCTTGGTCACGCCGTCGTCTTCATTGGAGACATAAGCCACGTTGTTGGTGGATACCGCGCCGGTGCTGTCGGAAGTTGTCGCGGCGTCACTCGAAGCCGCGGGTGCAGCCGGCTCTGTTGCCGTTTCCTGGCTCTTTTGGCCGCAGGCCGTCAGCAGGCCAGTCAGCGCCAGCATTGCCAGAATGGAACGTGTCCCCGTGGCGAGGCTGTTTGGATTCATCTTGATAAATCTCCTTCGATCGAGTTTTTGTTAAAAGGGAAGTTTCTACATCAAGGAATTAAGTTTGTCCGGTGCCGTACCCAGAAGTTCATTGGCAGGCTGCAAATGGTTGCCAGCAACCAAGCCGCGTAGCGCCGAATTGTAACATCCCCGCCGCTACTCTACCGGCTCGCCCTGACTCCTGATCCAGGCAATCACCTTGAGAATTTCATCCGGAGACAAGCCGTTCTGGGGATTGGCAGGGTCCATGAGACCACGGCCCTTGGGACTCATGCCGCCGTTGGTCCCGGCATAGATGATCTCGAACATGCCCTTGTCCGTGGCCGTCTTGGCATAGTTGAATTGGGGACCGGTTAAGCCTTTGGCGGTCTGCCCCTGCGCCTGGCTGCCGTGACACTGGCCGCAGGAGTATAGCTGATAGAGCTTTTGCCCCTGGCTGATGGCCTGAGGATCGCTGATGTAGGGGTTCTGCCCAGTGGTGACGAACATCTCCGCCTGTCTGCTATCCGGCTCGATCCTGATCGGTTCACCATTGCGGGTATCGACAAAATGCAGTTGCTGCCCCTGATAGGCAGCATAAGCCAAGCCAGGCTGCAGGGCGGCAACGAGGCTGAGACAAAGCCCACCCGCGAGAACGGAACGATTGAATTTCATCGCAAGGTTCCTTTGGATAAAAAACTACCTCAGGGTACGCGTCCAATGCGGCTGAATGCGTTCGCTTTCCCACATTAACGGGCAATAAAAAACCGGCCATGAGGGCCGGTTGAAAGGCTACAGCCCTTATGCCGCTACCGGCTTGCGGTCACGGCGGCGTCTGATGAAGCCCAGCATGCCCAGGCCCGCGGTGAACAAGGCGTAGGTTTCCGGCTCTGGCACCGCACTGATGACGATAGTCCGGTCTACGCCGCTCAGCGGGTGTTGAACATCCAGGTAGGCGACGTTGGAATCGAATTTATCGAAATACAAGCCGGTAGGTTCCGCACCCTCGGTGGAAAGCGATGCCCAGCGCGCCAGGCTTTCGGCCACGCCGTCATGGTTGCTATCGTTGGCGAACCAGATGTCCGCCAGCCCGCCCGGCTGGTCTTCGACGATATAGATATTGCCTTTGGCATCGATGGCCAGATTGTCAGGATTGGTAAAGGCATCGCCCACTGCCTTGCCGGTCGCCAGGTCGATGGTGTTGCGGTCGGCAAACACACTGGCAGTATTGCTGGCGAGGTCGAAGGAATACACTTCATGCGTGGTAGTGGTCGTGAAGAACAGCTGCTGGACGCCATCCGGCAGCGTGCGCATTTCCATATCCTCGGGCCGCTGGTAATTGGTCGCCTGCACCGCATCGGCGGACAACCTGCCGTCGATCTCGCCGTTGGCCAGCGTCACGCTCGAGCCCGCCAGCGCGCCGCCGCTGGGATTGGTAATGGGTGCCCAGGCGACATTGCCTACCGCACTGGCGTTATTGCCGCCGCCGACCTTGGCCACGAACGTCTGCCCGGCGGCGAAATAGTCATTGCCGTTGCCGGCATTGGGTTTGGCAGATACGTACTTGTAGATACCGCCGCCATTGAGCTCGTCGACAAAATACAGATTATTGCGATTGTCGAAGGCAAGCCCTTCGTGGGCGACATGCGGGATGATATTGCGCTGGGTGAAATTGGCATCGGCCGGACCGGTTGCCGTCACCGGGTTGGTCAATTCGAACAGGCGTCCCTTGGTGCTGCCTGCACCCCAGGATTCCTCGGCCATCAGGTAGCTGCCCCAAGGCGCCCAGCGCGAGGAATCACCCGAGACGAAATCCTTGGTGCCGCTATTCACCAGCGTGTGCGTAATGCCTGTCTGGAGGTCGATGCGCTGAACGCCCGCCATCGAAGTTTCGAAGGGCGAGAACAGGTAGCGTCCTGCCTGCGCGCCAGTTTCATTGGCGGTAATCATGTCCCAGTTGCCGCTATTCGATTGCCCTGCCGCCAGTTGCGTGTTCCTGTCAGCCAGGGTTCGCTGGAACCAGCTGCTGTTGGCAAGTTTGAGCGGCGCATATTCGGGCAGGGATCCCACAGGGACCGAATCGGTCAAGGGCGTGAAATTGTCGAAGCTGTCGGCAGCCATGGCCATTGATGAGAAGGCTGAGGCGAGGGCCGCAGCCAGAACGGTTTTTACGTACATATTGATCCTCTCTGAAATGTTGTGGACGAACGACCTGCATTCCGGAGGATACGGACGGTTTATTGCCGAGTTATGATAACTTTTTGATTTTGATGATTATTTGTGTGCGGTACCCCACATAAGCCATTACATGAGGGTAATAAAAAACCGGCCACGAGGGCCGGTTCTCCGCTTGCCAGCGAAACTTAGTCGCGATCGCCCATGACTGCCATGAGAATCTGCAGCAGGTTGACGAACAGGTTGTAGATGTCCAGATAGAGCGCCAGCGTGGCCATCACGTAGTTGGTCTCACCGCCGCGTACGATGCGGTTGACATCGAACAGGATGAAGCCCGAGAACAGCAGCACGGCGACGGCAGAGATCGTCAGCGCCAGCGCCGGGATATGGAAGAACAGGTTGGCCAGCGAAGCGATGATCAGCAGGATCAGGCCGACGAACAGGAAATTGCCCAGGAAGCTGAAATCCCGCTTGGAAGTGGTGGCGATGCCGGCCAGCGTCAGGAAGATGAGGCCGGTACCACCGGCAGCGAGACCGACGATCTGGGCACCGTTACGCAGGTGTAGGGCCACTTGCAGGATGGGGCCCAGCATCAGGCCCATGAAGAAGGTCAGGGCCAGCAGCAGCACGACGCCCATGGAATTGTTGCGGTTGGCCTGGATACCGAAGAACAGACCGAACATCACCGCCAGTGTGATCAGCGGGAAAGCAATCGGGTGTGCGGCAGCCCAGGCGAAATTCATGCCGATGCCGAGGAAAGCGCCGATGACCGTGGGGATCATGGAAAGCCCCAGCATCATGTAGGTGTTGCGCAGCACCTTGTGCGTGCTGAGCTCAGCAGTTTGCGTACCGTTTACGACTTGAAAGTCCGTTTGCATTGATTTCGTTCCTCTAAGTGAATGAATACCGCTTGAAACTACGGCGTAAGACTAACCAAACGGCCCCAAAGTTTCAACCTTGCACTAGACCAGCTCGAGATCGCCCTCGGCCTTTCCGACCATGGCGACCTGATGCACGGCCTTCACGAAATCCGCGTTCTCGTGCAAGGCTGTCATGCTCGGCGGATGATGCCCGCCATGCATGCGAGCAAGCCGTGCCAGGCTGATGGCGTTCATCGGCCCTGCCAGCGAATCCAGTAACTCGTCGGCCAGATCCGGCCGGTTGCACACCAGCACCATGTCGCAGCCGGCCGTCAGTGCAGCCAGGGCACGCTCGGTGACGTTGCCAGCCACCACGGCGCCTTCCATGGAAAGGTCGTCGCTGAAAATGACGCCGTTGAAGCCCAGGTGCTTGCGCAGCACCTGCTGCAGCCAGATGCGCGAGAAGCCAGCCGGACGGTCGTCCACCTTGGGATAGATGACGTGGGCCGGCATCACCGCCTGCATGCCCATATCGATCATGCGGCGGAAAGGCTCGATATCGGTCTTTTCGATGCCGGCAAAACTGCGCTCATCTACCGGAATCGCCACGTGTGAATCGGCAGCCACATAGCCATGCCCGGGGAAATGCTTGCCGACGATTGCCATGCCTCCGCGCTTGATGCCCTGCATCAGCGCATGCGCGAGATCGGTAATGGCATGGGTATCGCGGTGAAAGGAACGATCGCCGATCACCGTGCTGTTGCCGTAATCCACGTCCAGCACCGGCGTAAAGCTGAAATCGATGCCATGCGCGCGCAGCTCGGCGGCCAGGATCCAGCCCGCCTCCTCAGCCAGTTGTCTGGCGCGCTTGGGATTCTTGTCCCAGATCTTGCCGAATTCGCGCATCGGCGGGATTCGGGTGAATCCTTCGCGGAAGCGCTGCACGCGTCCGCCTTCGTGATCCACCGCAATCAGCAGCGGCGGCTGGCGTACCTTGTGGATGCTCTCGGTGAGCGCCGTGAGCTGAGCCGGGTTCACATAGTTGCGGGCGAACAGGATGACCCCGCCCACCATGGGATGCTGCAGACGCCGGATGTCGTCCGCGTTGAGTTCGGTGCCTTCGATATCGAGCATTACCGGGCCGAGGGCCATAGATCAGACTTTCAGTGTGAAGGGGTTAAAGTCGGTTTCGCGGTCATAATAATCTTCTTTCTCGGCTTTTTTAAGCCAGGCCACGATTTTATAAGTCACCGGCGTGAACACCACCTCGACGCCGACCTTGGCGACAAATTGCGCGCCCATTACCAGCGGCAGCTTGTCGTCGGGGATGATGCCGGAGCCATAGAACGCGAGCGGATAAAACATCAGCGAGTCGATACCTTCGCCGAACAGGGTCGAGGTAATGGTGCGCATCCATAGCCAGCGGCCGGCTGTCCAGATTTTCATTTTGGCCATGATGTAGGAGTTGACGAATTCCCCCGCCGCATAGGACACCATGGAGGCCAGCGATACGCGCCAGGCCGAGCCAAATGCGATCTCGTAGGCTTGCTGGTTCTGCCAGAATGGCGCTGACGGCAGGGCGACTATCATCCACGCCATGAACGAGGCGAACAGCAGCCCGGCGAAGCCGGCCCAAATCACACGGCGCGAGGCGGCATAGCCATACACTTCGGTCAGGATGTCACCGAAGATGAAGGAAATGGGAAAGAACAGCAGGCCAGCGCCGAACGTCAGCGTGCCGACCAGCGGCAGCGTGATCTGCGAAATCTTGGCTGGCCCGATCAGGTTGGAGCACACCAGCACCACGGCAAACGCGGCCATACACATATCGTAATAGCGGTAATTGCGCCTCTGGGTCATCGCTTCCCTCTCGTTTTCGTCATTCAGTCGCCACGCCTCACATCCCACTGATCGCGCAGGCGGTCGCCGAGCACATTCACCGCAAGCACCAGCGACATCAGGCTGATGCCCATGGCCAGCACATAATGCGGCGCTACCAGCAGGTAGCGCACGCCGTCG
>DASTRT010000396.1:0-4494 GCA_035761085.1 Methylophilaceae bacterium | reverse complement strand
CACCTCGTAGACCGCATCCAGCGCGGAAGCGCTGCTGCTCGCCGCATATTGCGGGTACAGCGGAAACACCAGGATGCGGTTGCAATGCTGGGCCTTGAGCCGCGCGATAGCCGAGACAATGGAGGGATTGCCATAGCGCATGCCAAATTCCACGGCGAAAGGCGAGGCGATACGCGTCCCCAGGAATCCCTGCAGCAGTTTCGCCTGTTTGCGCGTATGCACCATCAATGGCGAACCTTCCTGGGTCCAGATCTGTGCATACTTCTCGGCAGATTTGCGCGGGCGCAGACGGAGAATAATGCCGTTGAGAATCAGCCACCAGACGAAACGCGGAATTTCGACGACGCGCGGATCGCTGAGGAATTGTTTGAGATAGCGTCGCAAGGCCGGGGCTGTGGGTGCGTCCGGGGTTCCCAGATTGATGAGCAGAATACCGGTGCGCAGCTGGTCACCGTGCTGGTAGGGCGGTTCCTGATGATAAGCCATGGTTTTTTATGATTTTGCGAGGGCGCTGGAAAGCAGTTTGGCGGTAATGTCGACGATGGGGATTACCCGTTCGTAGGCCATGCGGGTAGGGCCGATGACACCGAGGGTGCCGAGGATTTCGCCATCGGCCTCATAGGGGGCAGTTACCATGCTGCACTCGTCAAGCGGCAGGTAACCCGATTCGTTGCCAATGAAAATCTGTATTCCGTCAGCGCGCTGGCTGTTGTCCAGCAGCTGCAGCAGGGTATGGCGGCGCTCGAACAGCTCGAACAGCTTGCGCAGCGACGTCACATTGGTAGATAGCTCATCCACCTGCAGCAGGTTGTGTTCACCGGAGATGACCACATTGTCGCGTTCCTTCTCCAGCGCCTTGTTGCTGGCTTCCAGCGCGGCTGCCATCAGGCGCGTCATGTCCGACTGCATCTGTTTGAGTTCGTCGTGCAGCTTGTTGTGCGCTTCCTCGAAGGTGCTGCCGGCATAGTGCTGGTTGAAGAAATTGGTGGCCTGCGTGAGTTCCGATTGGCTGTACGGCCGGTCGGCTACGATGATGCGATTCTGCACGTTGCCGTCGGAGGTGACGATAATCAGCAGGATGCGTTTTTCCGTCAGCGGCAGGAATTCCAGGTGGCGGAAGGCGATGCTCTTGCGCTTGGGAATCATCACCAGACCGGCGAAGCGTGTCAGGTTGGAAAGCAGCTCGGCGGCCGAAGCACGCAGCTCCTGAGGATCGGGCGAGGAGAGCTCGAATTCCAGTCGCTGGATCTCCTGCGTTCCCAGCGGCTTGACGGTCAGCAGCGTGTCGACAAAAAAACGATAACCACGCTGGGTAGGCACTCGCCCGGCAGAGGTGTGAGGGCTGGCGATGAAGCCCATCTCTTCGAGATCGGCCATCACATTGCGGATGGTGGCAGGGCTCAAATCCAAGCCGGAGCACTTGGAAAGCGTACGCGAACCTACCGGCTGGCCTTCGCTGATGTAGTGTTCGACCAGGGTTTTGAGCAGGATTTGCGCGCGCTTGTCTAACATGGGTAAATTTCGATATTCAAACGTAATTATTCTGTTGCGTTGATACTGACCAGTGTAATCGGCGCATTGTCCTTCTTGACGCCTGGGGTTTGCCCCAATAGTTTGGCGTCAAGCTCAGCGGGCAGTTGTGCCATGTATTTAGTATCCATAATAAGCAATAAATTCCCAGCCTTGTTCTTCAGCCGCAACTGCTTGCGTATGTCATCAATATTGTGGACGCGAATGATATCCCTGTGGGTATAAAAGGCAAAAATTTCCGGCGTCACATTCCAGTTGAGTATGCGCGAATCTGGCGTCAGATTCTCATTGAGCGTTTGGGCGAGTTTGGCCTGATCAAAACGCTGCGGTCCCCATGCCCACTGGGAGCGACCAGCTGCGAGGAAAAGCGCTCCGCACAGGATTGAAAATGCGGCAAGGAGCTTGAGCCTGACGCCACCGGATGGGTGCCTGGACAGATAGGCCACGATTCCGGCCGAAAGCAGCAGGCACATCGGCATCATGCTTGGCAGCATGTAATACCAGCGCTTTTGCGGGCCCAGGCTTAATACCAGCGCGGGTAGCACGATGAGCAGCAACAGCAGTCGGCGCTGATTTTTATATTCCGGTTTGCGGAATGCATGCCACAGCAGCGGCAGCAACAACACCCAAGGCAGCAGCAGCTGCAGCGGGCGATACAGATAGTATGGGCTCAGTAGATGCAAGGGATTGATGGTGAGCAGGCTGCCGGATAGCTGGGTGCCATGCGTACCCTGACCGCCTAGCCGGTGATTCAGCAGCCACCACCAGGGCGCAGCGATCAGGATTGCCAGGGCCAGGCCCGGCAATGGGCGCAATAAGGCGATTGCCTGTCGGATATTGCCTTTCAGCCAATACTGGTCAAGCACAAATGCGACGAGCAGGACGGCCGGAATATGCGGGCCCTTGGTCAGGGTGGCCAGTGCGAACACAAGCCAGATCGTGCCGGCCAGCAACAGCTGTCGGCGCGGTTTGATATCGCCATCCCGCATCAGGATGTAGGCCAGTACGGCAATGTTGCACAGCAGCATGTAAAGCATTTCTGGCCGTGCAGAATGGCTGTAGTAAAAAAAACCTGTACAGGTAGCCAGCATCAGGGCGCTCAGCAAGCCTGTCTTTTCATCGAACAGTTTTTTTCCGGCCCAGCCGGTAATGAATACGCTCCCTGTGCCCGACAGGGCGGAGACCAGTCGGCCGTGCCAGGCCTGGATTTGGCTGGCACTACACGCCTTGGCGATTATCAGGGTCAGCCAGTAATTGAGGGGGGGTTTGGTCAGGTGGGGTTCGCCATTGAAATAAGGGATGACCCAGTCCCTGCTATCCAGCATATGCTGAGCCGCCAATAATACGAAAGCCTCGTGCGCTTCCAGCGGCAGCCAGGCGATACCGACTGCCGAGATGGCGAATGCCAGTGCGGTAATCGCAAGTAGTCGCGCATTCCAGGGCAGACGTTCAAGAAAAGCCATGGCTCATGGGCCTTGTGCTTGGATATAGAATGATGCTGCCAGTTTATCAATAATCCATCGTTCATGATGAATCCTGATGAGATGGTGCAGAGCAATACTCTATGATTTAATGCCAGCCATGAGTCGTCCCTTCAAGACCGTCGCCGTCATCGGCAAATACATGAATCCCGAAATCCGCGACCAGATACTCCAGCTGGCCGGCTTTCTTGCGCAACAAAATCTCGGTGTACTGATCGAGGAAAAAACCGCCGAGCAGTCGAATATCGAAGGCTACGCCACGGTGAATATCGAAGCGATCGGCAGCAGCGCCGATCTCGCGGTGGTGGTGGGGGGTGATGGCACCATGCTGTCTGTGGCACGGTCGCTGGTCGAGCACGATGTGCCCCTGGTGGGCATCAACCGCGGCCGTTTCGGTTTTCTGACCGACCTGAGCGCCGAATCCATGCTGCCTAGCATGGAAACGATCCTGGCCGGCAATTACACCACGGAGGAGCGTATCCTGCTGTGCGCCGAAATTGTCCGTTTCGGTGAAGAAATCTATTGCGGCCGGGCAATGAACGACGTGGTGGTCAACAAGAGTGGCGTGGCCCGACTGATCGAGCTGGAAGTCTATATCGACGGGCAGTTCGTCTATCGCCAGCGGTCGGATGGCTTGATCCTGGCGACGCCCACGGGTACGACAGCCTACTCGCTGTCGGCCGGCGGCCCCATTCTGCATCCGACGCTCGATGCCATCGCCATGGTACCGATCTGTCCGCATACCTTGAGCAATCGTCCGATTGCCATCAATAGCGCGAGTCAGGTGGAGATTACCTTGATCCATGCTGCGGACGCACGCGTACATTTCGATGGTCAGATGCAGGTGCCCCTGAAGGAGGGCGACACCATACGCGTCGAGCGCAGCGAAAAAACCATTACATTGCTGCATCCGGCAGGCCACAGCCATTACGGCATGCTGCGCGACAAGCTGCATTGGGGCTGAGTCAGGTCCCACCATGCTGCAAAACCTGTCCATTCGCGATTTTGTGATTGTCGACCGCCTCGATCTCGAGTTCGAGCGCGGCTTTACCGTGCTGACGGGCGAAACCGGCGCCGGCAAATCCATTCTGGTCGATGCCTTGTCGCTCGCCCTCGGCGCGCGCGGTGAAGGGGGCGTTACCAGGGCTGGTTGCGACAAGGCCGAAATCAGCGCGACTTTCAATATCAGTGCCCTGCCTGATCTCCGCACTTGGCTGGATGAGCAGGCATTTCCCGAGGAGGACCACCAACTGCTGCTGCGTCGGGTGATCCATGCGGATGGGCGCTCTCGCGCCTTCATCAACGGTGCCCCAGCCACTGTCCAGCAGCTGCGCGAGGCAGGCGACTTTCTCATCGACATCTACAGCCAGCATGCGCACCATTCGCTACTCAAGCAGACTTACCAGCGCCAGGTGCTGGATGCCTATGCCGGACTGCAGGAGCTTGCTCTTGAGGTGGGTCGTCAGTACCGCATCTGGCATGA
>DASTRT010000395.1:0-2324 GCA_035761085.1 Methylophilaceae bacterium | reverse complement strand
TGCAGAGCAGCGCAAGGTGGTGATGCAGCGCGGCCAAATCAGCTACGACAAACTCGTCATCGCCCCCGGGGTCGATTTTTCCTACGATTCAATTGCCGGCCTCGACAATGCAGAAGCGCAGCGTGAGATTCCACATGCGTGGAAGGCTGGCGAGCAAACCCTGTTGCTGCAGCGCCAGTTGCAGGCCATGCCCGACGATGGCGTTTTTGTCATCAGCATTCCCCTGATGCCTTACCGCTGCCCGCCCGGCCCTTATGAACGGGCCTGCCAGGCAGCTTATTATTTCAAGCAGCACAAGCCGCGCGCCAAAATCATCCTGCTCGACGCCAATCCAGACATCGTCTCCAAAAAGGCCTTGTTCACGCATGCCTGGAAGGAGCTCTATCCCGGCATGATCGATTACCGGCCCAACAGCACGGTAATCGACGTCAATGTGAAGGCGCGCACAGTGCAGACTGAATTCGAGACAGTAAAGTCGGACGTACTAAATGTAATTCCGCCGCAGCGTGCCGGTCTGCCGGCACAGCTGGCGGGCGCCGTGAATATCGACGGACGCTGGTGTGAGGTGGATTTCGTGACCTATGCATCGGCTGTCATACCGCATGTCCATGTCATTGGCGATGCGGTTTCTGCAGGCCTGCCCAAGTCGGCCCATATGGCAACCTCGCAAGCCCATGTCTGCGCCGCTGCCATTGCAGCCATGCTGGCGGGCCAGTCTCCCGATCCCCTGCCGGTTTTTGGCAATACCTGCTACAGCTTTGTGGATGACCGGATGGCGATGCATGTGGCAAACGTTTATCGCTACGATCCGTCAAAGAAAATCATGGTGTCTGCCGAAGGTGGCGGGGTCTCCGATCATCCCTCTGAAGTGGAAGGAAATTATGCGCAGTATTGGGCACGAAACATCTGGTCTGACGTGCTTGCCTGAACGATCGTCTTTCAAACGCCTATCCTGTGGTCTGCTGGCCATCTGCCTTGGCTTGCCTGCGCTGCTCCTGGCAGAACCGGCAGACGTCATTCCCATCCCGCAAGACCCAGCCGCGGCCCTCAAACTGCCGCCCGGATTCAAGGCCCAGGTTTTTCATACCCTGAAGGGCGGCGGCGGCGAGTATTTCCGCGGCCCGCGTTTCATGGCATTCGGCCTGGACGGCAATCTCTATGTTTCCATGGGCATGGACAACAAGGTTGTTATGCTGCCTGACAGGAACAAGGACGGCGTTGCCGATGAGGTCGTCACCGTCGCCGAAGATCTCAATGCACCGCAAGGGCTGGCATTTGTCGAGGGGCAGTTGCTGGTAGCGGACCAGGACGGCGTGATTCGCCTCGAGCGCAGAGAAGACAAGTGGCCGGCCACCGGCAGGGAGCCCGTGATCGAGGATCTGCCAACGGGCGGCCATACGCTCAAGACGCTCAAACTGGGTCCGGACAATTTTCTCTACCTGACCGTGGGTTCCAGCTGCAATGTCTGCCGCGAGCGTGACCCCTTGCGTGCCACCATCCTGCGCTACACCTCGAGCGGCAAGCCGGCCGGAGCTCCTACGGCGCTAGGCCCACATGTCAATTCGCCGATCTGGGCTTCCGGTATACGCAACGCCGAGGGCATAGCCTGGCATCCCAAGACTGGTGCCATGTTCGCCACGGATAATGGTGCCGACATGCGCTCCGAGAAAAAGGGCGGCAAACCCAATGATGAAATCCCGCCTGATGAACTCAACCGTATCGTCGGCGCTGCCAATTACGGTTGGCCGCACTGCTGGGGCTATCGGTTGCCAGATCCCAACTTTCCCGGTCCTGACGGGTATTGTGCTGCCTCCCGTGGCCCCTCGGTTACCTTCAAGGCCCATTCCGCACCCTTGAGCATTACCTTCCTCGACAAGAGCAACTTTCCGGAAGAATACAAGGGGGACGCCATCGTTGCATTGCATGGTTCGTGGAATCGTGAGGTACCTACCGGATACAAACTGGTGCGCGTAAAATTCGGCAAAGGCAAGAATGCGGACAAACCGATCAGCGTGGTGGATTTTGCCACCGGATGGCTGGACAAGGATGGCGCCTGGGGCCGTCCGGTCGATGTCATCGTCGGACCGGATGGTGCCTTGTATGTGTCAGACGATCGGGCGGGCCTGATTTACCGCATTAGTTATGCCGGCAAGGCTGCCGAGGCCAAGCCCACGAAATAAATGGTTGCAAGGGGTCGCACATGAAAAAACACCTGATTCTGCTGGCGCTGCTGAGCCTCTTCCATTTCAGCCCGGCATGGGCCGATGCACCTGAGCCTGCTGATGTGGTGCTGTATATCAATCCGCTGGAATACAAGCATCCGA
>DASTRT010000394.1:0-3605 GCA_035761085.1 Methylophilaceae bacterium | reverse complement strand
ATGGATATACTTAATTCAGTTTGGTTTCTCGGCATGCTCAGGAAATCTGGCACACCCAGACAGCGCCTGCTGGGCATGTTCGACATTCTGGCCGACTGGCTTGAAGCCCCGACAGTGCGAACTGCATTGGCAGCTGACCAGGTCTACCCTCGGCCGGCACATGACCTGGAACGCTTTCTGGCGCAGGAAGCCCGCGCCCTCAATGCGGCCTTGCCGGAATTGCTGGCGCAGCAGCTCTACTTCATGGCCCTGACTGCCCTCAGGGAAGAAATTGCCAATCCGCATTGCCGTAGTCTCCAGCATGCGCGCGCTGCGGCTGAAGCCCTGCTGAAAGCGCAAAAACAGAAACCTCTGGACGTTACTCGTCAATTTGCCTTCGGCATGGCGGCCAGCCTGATCGCCTCGCTTGCCATCGGCGTAATGTATCTCTCTTCCCCTCATCCGCAGGCTAAGGCGAGCGTCAAGACGGCTGCTATCGAATCCATGCCAGCGCCTACCCCAGTCTCCGATGTGGCCAGTCCTTCTCAGACTGCAGAATTGTTCGCTTCACTCGAACAGATGCGCCGCGGAGAGTGCTACTTCCCCGAGGCACTGCAATTGCCGGATTCCGAAAAAACGGTTTATATCGAGAATGTGGTCGGCGGCCAGATGACCGTAAATGCGCAAGAGCAGGCTCTCATGCGCAAGCTCATGAGCAAGGTCCGCTGCAACTACACACCGGCGCTCATGGCCAACTCGGTCGGCTAGCCGACTTGACCTCGCGCCCTGCTCCATGGGCGTTATAGTGACTTATTGTTGCCTCAGGGTTTTGCCCCTTCAGCCTCATATACAGAGCTGTATATTTTTCCCGGTTTGGGTTAGACTTTTGGAAATTTCAGGAAAACCACATGTCCTTATTACGGGAAAAAATTCTTAACGTCGCAACCGATCTGTTCCAGACGCGCGGCATCAACTCCACTGGGGTAGATACCATCGTCGCTACGGCCGGCACCACCAAGATGACGCTATACAAGTATTTCCGCACCAAGGAAGACCTTATCCTGGAAGTGCTCAAAAAGGGCCATCAGGATTTCCACGGTTGGCTCCATGAAAAGCTTTCCAAAAGCACACGCAAGCCATCCGAAAAACTGCAGAAACTTTTCGATTTCATTGAAGAGTGGGTAACCGCTCCCGACTTTCAGGGTATGGCATTCATCAAGGCCTCGGCTGAATTCCCGAACGAGAACAATCCGGTGCATCGCCTTTCGGCTGAGCAGTCGCGGCAGTTCAGGGATTACCTGGCCGAGCTGTCACGCTCGGCGGGTGTCAAGGAAGCGGACGGCCTTGCGCTGCAGCTCTCCCTGCTCATAGAAGGCGCAATGCAGGCAGAGCAGATGAAACGCGGTTCTGGCGCAGTCGCCTATGCCAAGAAGGCCGCAAAAATTCTCATAGAAGACGCCCTCAAGGCCTAGACCTTAGGCTCCGCATATACCGCCTCGATCTTTTCCCGATAGCGATCCAGAATAGCCGCGCGCCTGATCTTGAGGGTCGGGGTCAGTAAGCCGTTTTCCACGCTCCACGGTTCATCCAGGCGGATAACCCGCCGGATGCGGGCATAACGCGGCAAGTGCCTCATCTGGGCATTAACCCGACGTAATAGCGCCTGCTCGTCGCCCTCACGGGAAACTGCCAGCAGCACCAGATAAGGCCGCCCTTCTCCTGCCACCATGACCTGGTCGAAAGCAGCATCACGCGCGACCGCAGCCTCGATATCTTCCGGCGCGATTTTTTCCCCGTTTGAGAGCACAAGAATATTCTTGCTGCGGCCGCGGATGTAGATGCGCTTCTCGCGTATCTCGACCACGTCCCCGGTGTTTAGCCAGCCTTCTGCGTCGATGATCTTTTGGGTTGCTTCGTCATTGTCCCAATAACCCAGCATGACGTTGGGCCCGCGCACCAGCAGTTCCGATTGCTCGCTCAATCGGCATTCCACATTCGGCAATGGTTCGCCTACCGAGGCTGGATCGTTGTTGTCTTCGCGGTTCACAGCGACGACGGGAGCCGCCTCTGTCAGCCCGTAACCTTGAAGAAGCGGCACGCCGAGACCGATGAACGTCTGCGCGACGCGCTGATCCAAAGCCGCTCCGCCCATGACCGCCTTTCTGATACGGCCGCCAAGACGCGCCGCCAGTGGCTTTGCTATCAGCGGGTAGAAGCTATGCAGCACCAGCCCGTCATGCCAGCGCACCTCTCCCCTGAATCTTCGCCAGCCTGCTCTCGCAGCACTGAAGAACAGCCAGCGCTTCAACGGGGATGATTTGATGCGCTCTTCGATGCGGGCCAGCATGCGCTCGAACAACCGGGGCACGGCCATGACGATAGTGGGTTGCTGCTCAACGAGGTCACTGGCCAGTTCATTGATGCCGCGGCAGTAAGTCACCACGGCGCCCGCCTTCAGCGGCAGGTAATAGCCGCCGGTACGTTCGAACATATGGGAGAGCGGCAATACAGACAGCAGGCTGTCATTCTCATACACCTCATAGGCATCCAGAATGCCTTCCAGATTGGCAAGGATATTGGCGTGGGACAGCATGACACCTTTGGGTCGCCCCATGGTACCCGAGGTGTAAACGATAGTAGCCAGCGTCTCGCCGGGCTGTTCAATTATCGTTAGGGGGCCGTCTTCCGGCAGCCAGGCATCCAGCGCGACGACGGGTGTAACCGCCTCGCCGCGGACCAGAACGATAGTCGGGAGATGCCCCAGATGAGACTGGAAATGCGACAGGAAACGCAGGTGATCGGCCACCAGCAGTTTCGCGCCGGAATTTTCGATGCACCAGGCCTGGTTCTCGGCATTGTCATCGGCATACAAGGGGACGACCACGAGCCCGGAAGCAAGGGCCGCCAGATCCGCGGCGACCCAGTAAATGCCGTTCTTCATGCATAGGGCCACGCGGTCGCCGGCTTGCAATCCGGCATTGCGGTAAGCGGCCTGCCAGCGGCCAACGAGATGCAGCAGCGAATCGGCGTTATGGTCTCTCCAGGCCCCTTCCTGGTATTGGCGATAGAGAATTTTCTGCGGCTGGTTGCGCCACTGATACAGCAGCTCCGCCAGGTTGTTCATTTGCATATGGCTTGCCTGGCAGTATGGGGCTCGGGATAATGGCGCTTTTCGTAATCAAAAGAATTCAAATGCATACCTTGATTTGCGGCTCGCTTGCGTTTGACACCATCATGGTGTTCAAGGACCAGTTCAAGAACCACATCCTGCCCGAAAAAATTCATATCCTCAATGTAGCCTTCCTGGTGCCTGAAATGCGCCGTGAATTCGGCGGCACTGCCGGCAATATCGCCTATAACCTGAATCTGCTGGAAGGCAAACCGCTCATCATGGCGACCGTAGGCGAGGATTTCGGCCCTTACACCGAGCGCTTGCAGACCATAGGGCTGAATACCCAGCATGTCAAAACCGTTGCCGGCAGCTATACCGCACAAGCTTTCATCACTACCGACCTGGATGACAACCAGATCACCGCCTTCCATCCTGGCGCCATGAGTTATGCGCACCATAACAGCATCAAGGATACCAATCAGGTCTCGCTGGCCATTATTGCGCCGGATGGACG
>DASTRT010000393.1:0-5812 GCA_035761085.1 Methylophilaceae bacterium | reverse complement strand
AATACGCTCCTGGCTGCACGTGTTGTCGATCATAAGCCTTCGGCAACCAGGGATTTCGATGAAGTGAAAGCGGGCATTGAGGATTATCTCAAGCTTGAGAAGGCCAAGGCCCTTGCGGTGAAGAAGGGCGAGAGCGTGCTTGCTGACCTCAAGCAAGGCAAGAACGCTGCCAACCTCGAGTGGATTCCGTCAGTGACGGTGGATCGGCATAATGCCCAGGGTCTCAGCGATACCGTGATGTCCCATGTATTCAAGATCGATGCCAGCAAGCTTCCTGCCTTCGCCGGCATAGAAAATGGCAATAAAGGTTACACCCTGGTCAAGGTCGTTGATGTCAAGAACGGAACTGAAGTGTCAGACGATGATGTGCAGGCCGGCAGGTCTTCGCTGCAGGCAGCGCTCGCATCCGAATACGAGGCTGCCTACATTGAGTCGCTACGCAAGAAGAGCGATATCAGTATCAATACCAAGTTGCTGATGAATTCTGCGGAGCAATAAGCGCAATCAATCCACGTTACCGGCGGCGGTGATGTTCATGCCGCCGTCAACATAAGTGATTTCCCCGGTAATGCCGGAGGCAAGGTCGCTGCAGAGGAATGCGGCCGCATTGCCGACTTCCTCGATGGTCACGTTGCGACGCAGCGGGGCGTGTTTCTCGTTGAATCCCAGAATCTTGTCGAAGCCGGAGATGCCAGAGGCCGCCAGTGTGCGGATCGGACCTGCAGACACGGCGTTAACCCGAATCCCCTTGGGCCCCAGGCTTTGCGCCATGTAACGCACATTGGCCTCAAGACTTGCCTTGGCAACGCCCATGACATTGTAGTTTGGCAGGGTACGTTCAGCGCCCAGGTAGCTGATGGTCAAGAGACTACCATTACGGCCCTGCATCATGGGCAGGCCGGCTTTGGCGAGAGCGGCAAAGCTGTAGGAGCTGACATCATGGGCAATGCGGAAATATTCACGGGTGACTGAGTCCAGATAATCGCCTGCCAGCGCTTCCTTGGGAACAAAAGCCACGGAATGCACGATGATGTCCACGCCGTCCCAGTGTTTTTTCAGGTTGGCGAACATGTTCTCGATCTGGGCGTCATCCGAAACGTCGCACTGCAGTACGATATCGGAGCCGAACTCTGCGGCCAGCTTGCCGACGCGCTCCTCGAACTTTTCCGTCTGGTAGCTGAAGGCCAGCTCAGCGCCTTCGCGTTTCATTGCTTCAGCAATACCATAGGCAATCGAGCGGTTGCTCAGTAATCCGATAATTAATGCACGCTTTCCGGCAAGAAATCCCATATATAACTTCCTGAAAATTGATTGAATTAGAGATTGGTTTTGGATGATCTGGGATCAAAGACGTCCCTGAGGCCTTCGCCCAGCAGATTATAACCTAACACGGTTATGAGGATGGCGAGGCCGGGGAAGAGGGAAAGCCACCAGGCGAACTGGATGTATTCCTTACCATCAGTCAGGATGTTGCCCCAGGAGGCCTGAGGAGCTTGCACGCCCAGGCCCAGGAAACTCAGCCCCGATTCGACCAGTACCGCGCTCGCCACACCCAGCACAGAGCTCACGATGACCGGCGTCAGGCTGTTCGGCAGCAGATGCGTGAAGATGAGCCGGAAATCCCGCGCGCCCAGGGTTTGCGAAGCCATGACGAACTCCCGATTGCGCAGGCTCAGAAATTCGGCGCGTACCAGGCGAGTGACACCCATCCATGAGGTCAGGCCGATTACGATCATGATGTTCCAGATGGACGGCGTCAGGAAGGCGATGACGGCCAGGATGAGGAAAAATGTCGGAATCGAAAGCATGACATCCACCATGCGCATGATGAAGATATCCACCCAGCCGCGATAAAACCCGGCCAGCGCACCCAGTACGACGCCGATTAAGGTGGCGATTCCGACGGCGACGATACCCACCAGCAGCGAAATGCGGGCGCCGTAAAGCATGCGGGACCAGACATCCCGGCCCAAGCCATCCGTACCCATATAGTGGGCGGATGAGGGCGACAGTAGTATGGCTTTGACGTTGATGGCATTGGGGTCATAGGGGGCAATCAATGGCGCGAACAGGGCCAGCAGCAGGATGGTGGCGATGATCAGGAAGCCGCACAGCGCCAGCGGATTGGACAAAGCCTTGGTCATCGTCTGCTTCATTGCATGACTCCCCGGCGCACGCGCGGATCTGCCCAGGCGTAAGCAAGGTCTGCGATAAGGTTGCCCAGAAGGGTAAGCGCCGACCCTATGGTCAGGATGCCCATAATGACCGGAAAGTCACGCATCAGCACCGCGTCGTAAAACAGTTTGCCCATGCCCGGAATGGCGAAAATGGATTCGGCAATGACTGAGCCGCCAATCAGGCCGGGAATCGCCAGGCCCAGGATGGTAATTAGGGGAAGCAGGGCATTGCGCAAGGCGTGACGGAATACCACCTGGGACTCCGGCAACCCCTTGGCGCGAGCGGTGGTAATGAAATCCTGATGCAGCACATCGAGCATGCCGTTTCGCACAAACAGGGAAATGCCGGCAAGCCCGCTCAGTGCAGAAATGAGCACGGGCAGCAGCAGATGCTTCATGAAGTCGACGAACTGGCCCCATGTGCCCAGGTTCTCATATCCCAGGCTATGCATGCCGGAGATAGGCAGCCAGTTGTGCATCACACCGGTCCAGTACATCAGTATCAGGGCTAGCCAGAACCCCGGAATGGCAAAACCGATAAACACGAACAAGGTAATGGTACGGTCAGGCAAGCGGTTTTGCGTGAGTGCCGAAACCACGCCAAGCGGAAGGGCAACGACGAGTATCAGCGACAGGCTAAGTATATTGATCAACAAGGTGATCGGCAGTGCCTCCTGGATCATGCCTTTGGTGACATTGCCCTTGTCGTCGGTCACCTGCCAGAACACGGGACGCTGATGGCTGGCAAATGAGCGGCCAAAATCCAGCGTGCTCATGCGCTTTAGCCACATGCCGTACTGCACCAGCAAGGGCTTGTCGAGGTTATACATCTCGCGCAATTTCTGCCGGGATTCCTGGCTGGTCTTGGGGTTAAAGCCGGCTTCGGTCGTCGTGATGTCACCAGGCGCCAGATGCATGATCAGGAAGGAAATCAGGCTGATACCCACCAGCAGGGGCACCATCCAGAACAGTCGCTTCAGCAGATACTTGCTCATGGCGCTATCTCGTTTCGCCTTAGTGGCTCTGGGATGTACCAATCATAGGAGTTCCAGCCGATGCCGGCAGGCGGGGCAGGGTTGTCGATTCCCTTGACCCGTCTGTGTATGGCAGGCAAACCATAGCCGGCATACAGGTAAACGATGGGGCTGTCTTCCAGCAGGATTTTGGCGAACTCATGGTAGATCTTCATGCGCTTGTCCGGGTCCAGTTCGAGCCGGCCCTGCTCCAGCAGCTTGTCCACGCGGGCATTACTGTAGCCGATGAAATTGAACTGTCCCGGCCCCTGTTGTGAAGAATGCCAGATGCTGTACTGGTCCGGGTCGAGCGACAGGCTCCAGCCCAGTACGACGACATCGAAATCGCCCGTCTTGATGAAGCGCTCGATAAAGCTCGCCCATTCCACTTCCCGAATGCTGACGTCGATGCCAATTTCCTTGAGCCTGCGCTGGATGAGCACGGCGCTCATTTCGCGCTGCTTGTTGCCGTTGTTGGTCAGAATTTCGAATGCCAGCGGCTTGCCATTGCGGTCGAGTATGCCGTCCCCGTCGTGATCCTCGAACCCAGCTGATCTTAATAGCGCCTTGGCTTTCTCTGGATCGTACGGGTAGGGCTTGAGCTCCGGATTCGCCCAGCGCGTGCCAGGTTTGTAAGGTGAGGCGACAGGCTCACCCAGGCCCAGCAACACGCCGTCGATCAGCTCCTGTTTATCGATGGCGTAATTGATGGCACGGCGCACACGACCATCGTCGAACGGCTTGTGTTTGAGATTGAATCCGAGATAGGTGTAGTTGTTGCCCAGCTCCTTGTACAAGGCGATTTTCTTGTTGAGGTCAGGCCGCGAAGGAAAAACACGGGCGTACTGGATGGGATCGAGGCCCATGTAATCGATATTGTTGGCAAGCAGCTCGAGAAACTGTGTAGCGGTATCCGGAATGATGCGGGAAATGAGTTTCTCGATTCTTGCCGGACCTTGCGTTGATTTCGGATTGCGGACGAGAGTGAGGCTTTCGCCGTGCCGCCAGTCTGCGAGCTGGTAATAGCTGCTGCCGACCGGATGGCGTGCAAAGGCTGTAGTGTTGATATCCTCGTCCTTGAGCAGGTGTTTCGGCAGGATCTGCAGCCCCGCCCAGGAATCCAGCGCGGGCGCATAAGGCTGTGGATAGGTAACGCGGAAAGTAAGCGGGTCCGGGGCCTCAGCCTTTAGGGCCAACTTGTAATCGGCGCCATACGGGGTGCGGGTCTTGTCATCGGTAACCAGCTTCCAGGTAAAGAGCACATCGTCGCTAGTCAGCGGCGCGCCATCCGCCCATTGCATATTGGGCTTGAGATGGAAGGTAATGGTTTTCTGGTCTGACGATACATCCCACGACTTTGCCAACTCACCGGTGAGCTCCAGATTCTTGTCGTACTTGAGCAGGGTATTGAAGATATTCGAGGCAATCGCAGAGGCGGCAGACTCCCCTGAAATCATGGGAATCAGCCCGCTGGGCTCGGCTATGCTGGCGCTGATGAGGGTGCCGCCGGGCTCTGGAGGATATGGTTGATTGTAATCTGGCTCTGCTGTGGGTCCCGAAGGCTTGCCGCAGCCGCTTAGGGAGATGAGACTGCTAAAGAGAATTGGCAGCAGGCAGCGCAGTATTCCAAACCGATGGCGTTGACCTGGCATACGGCGATAATCAAGCCTCGTCCGGGCTTATGATGGTTAACTTATGGCCTGGAATAATGTGCCCATCCCGGAGGTTGTTCCAGCGTTGCAGATCGTCTGTTGCGACTTCAAATTTACGCGCGATGCTACTCAGAGTATCCCCGCGCTTGACGACGTAAATCGTTTTCTTCGGACTAGCGGGGCTTTTCGCGGCAACCACCCGCGTAGAGGTCTTGTCTACGAGCAGGGTTTGCCCGGATTTGACACGGGCGGACTTGAGGTGATTCAGCGCCATCATCTGCTTGACGCTGATATTGTAACGCTTGGCAATAATGGAAAGACTTTCACCACTCTTAACCACGTGTTTTCTGCTTTCTACTTGTTCCGGTTCATCAACGGGTTTCTGCAGCTCTGCATTATCTACGAGAACAGCCACCGGTGCGGCATCATCGCCATTAGCCGGAACCAGTAGCTGGCGCGGTTGCCGTAGTCGCTTTCTCACCGGCAGGTCGTTGATATCCCTCAACTGGGCCATGCTGATGCCAAACTTGCGCGCGATGTTTTCCACGCGTTCACCGCGCTTGGCGTGATAGGTCTGCCAGCTGACCAGCGGCTTGTCGTAATTGGCAAGGTTGCTGGTAAAGGTTTCTGCAGCACTGATAGGCAGCAAAATCTGATGTTTGTTCCCAGTGGAGGTCAGCAAAGGGCGGTTGTATTCCGGATTCAGGGCCGAAAACTCTTCAAAAGGAATCTCGGCCAGCTCAGCCGCCAGGTGAGCGTCTATCTGTGCCGGGGCTGTTACCTCTGTGAAGTAGGGGCGGTTGGGAATAGGTTCTATGCTTAGCCCGTACTGCTCAGGGTAAGTCATTATGTTCTTGATGGCCTGCAGCTTGGGGACGTAATTGCGCGTTTCCGGCGGCAGGGGAAGACTCGCGTAATCTGTAGGCAGACCACGCTTGCGGTTGCGCTCGATAGCACGCTGTACGGTGCC
>DASTRT010000392.1:0-3881 GCA_035761085.1 Methylophilaceae bacterium | reverse complement strand
CATATGTGTTTCGGTCAGTGTTTTTTGAGTAACATACCGTTAGAAGGAAATTAGACAGGTTCATGTTGAACCTTCCGCCAGAAAAGCGGTTGATTTGGATCAAGTAAACGTGAGTCTGCAGTCATCGCTGCACTTCATATGGATGGGCTGCAAGATGAGCAACGAGAGCGCAACAAGACAGGTTATCGGCATTCACGACCTCAAGATCGCCTGTTCCAGCTGCAATATGCGGGAACTGTGCATGCCAGTAGGTCTCCCTAACCCCATGCTGGAAAAACTGGACTCCCTGGTCTATGTCAGGAAGAAGATCAAATCCGGCACCCCGCTTTACCATGCCGGTGAGCGGTTCAATGCGCTATATGCAGTCAAGACCGGCTTCATCAAGACCGAGACCCTGAACAACGATGGTCGCTTGCAGGTTACCGGCTTCTACATGATGGGAGAGATTTTCGGCTTCGACGGCATCGCCACCGATGCCCATGTCTGCAGCGCCGTGGCGCTGGAAGATTCCGTCGTCTGCGTCATCCCGCTGGACCGTGTGGAACACATCAGCCAGGAATTCGAGCAGCTGCGGCATCACTTCTACAAGCTCATGAGTCGTGAAATCGTACGCGACCATACTGTCATGATGCTGTTGGGCAGTATGCAGGGTGAAGAGCGGCTGGCGGCTTTCCTTCTCAACCTGTCGCAACGGCTTAGCGACCGCGGTTATTCGGCTTATGACCTCGTGCTGCGCATGAAACGTGAGGAGATTGGCAGCTATCTGGGCATGAAGGTGGAAACAGTGAGCCGGGTGTTCAGTAAGTTCCAGGATCAGGGCCTGCTGGACGTGCATCAGAAGAATATCCGCATTCTGGATGTGCCTGGGCTGCAACAACTGGTAGGTCTGCACCCCTGCAAGCACTAGGCTGAGTCACGAGCCGGCGGACTCCCAGTCGGCATCGCCAAAAGCACCAGGCCTTCATAAGCCCATCATAATCTCTAATAGAAAAAGCCCCGATCAAGGGGCTTTTTCACAGGGTTATTTTTTCTTCTGGTGATCCTTACCCTTCGCCTTGCCTTCGTGCTTGTGGGTTTTTTCTTCTTTCACGGTTTTATCATCAGCAGTACTGCCGCTATCCGCAGCCTTCTCATTGCCGACGGTCATCTCGTGTTCCGCCTTGCCTCCATGCGGTTCCTTGTCCGCTTTGGGTTTTGCAAAAGCCATCGATGCCGTGAGTGCAAAAACTGTTGCCGCCAATATAGCCAATACCTTTTTCATATTCGCTCCGAGTATCAAGATATGCCGAAATAGGCACGACTCTTTAACGCGAAGCACATGCGTTGCGTTTACTCTTTCGGATACTTCGATTGGGAATTGCGCCTCATCGGGCCATGCAATAAAAAAGCCACAGACAATCAATAGTCCAGGGCTTCCCTATGTGCCGCCAGATAAAGACGGGCAGAATTACGTGGAAAGTAGGATGCTTTTGGGAATGGTGCCGGTGACCGGAATCGAACTGGTGACCTTCGCATTACGAATGCGCTGCTCTACCGACTGAGCTACACCGGCACTTACTTGAGGGCAGGATTATAAGGGGTTGCGCGGTCCCCGGCAAACAGGCATTGCTCAATGCTTGCCCGGATACCCAATAAAGCTGAGCATGATGCGGATCACCTGGTACATCACCCAGGAAAGTCCACGCCGGTAGAAAGGCAGCTGTTTCCAGTATCCCACCTCGATCTCACGCGCGCCTTCCCGGATGGTCTTCTCGATATCCTGCCGCAGCTCGGCAGTGAATGCCTTGTCGCGCACCACGATATTGGCTTCCCGCGCCAGCAGAAAGCTGAACGGGTCGAGATTGGAGGAGCCTACGGTGGCCCAGTCATTGTCTATCACCGCCACCTTGCTGTGCATGAAGCCCTTTTCGTATTCATAAATCTCTATGCCGTTGGCCAGCAACTTATTGTAGAACGAGTGCGTCGCGAACAGCAGCATATACTCCATGCGCCCTTGCAGCAGCAGCCGCACGCGCACGCCGCGCTTCACTGCCGAAATCAGTGCACGGCGGAAGGCGCGGCCTGGCAGGAAATAGGCGTTGGCGATGAGGATTTCCGACTGCGCATGCGTTACGGCATGCATATAGACCCGTTCGAAATCGCGCCGGTGCAGCACGTTATCCCGCGTCACCAAAGCTGCACGGACTCCGTCAGCGAAGGGGTGGGTAACTGGAGTCGGGCCGGAGCGCACCCGGGAACGGCGGAAATTCAGCCACTCGATACGACGCCACAGACGGCGAACCTCATGCGTAATTTGGGCGAGTAGCGGCCCCTCGACCCTGACGGCATAGTCAATACGCGGTGCTTCCGCCTTGGGCCCGTCGAAGTCGTCGATGATATTGATGCCGCCCACGAAAGCCACCTTGCCGTCGATTACGGCAATCTTGCTGTGCAGCCGTCGCAAGCGATTGCGCTTGAGAGTGAAAGGCGAAATCTTTGGACGGTAGAACAGCACGTTGATGCGCGCTTCCTGCAGCTCGCGCACGAATTTCTTGGATAGGCTGTAGCTGCCGAAGCCGTCGATCAGCAGACAAACTTTCACTCCCCGTTGGGTTGCGCGTTTGAACGCTTCGGCAATGCGCAGGCCTATTTCGTCGGCTTGATAGATGTAGGTCTGCAGGAAGATTTCCTGCCGGGCGTTGTCGATGGCTTGTTCCAGCGCGGGAAAATATTCGGCGCCGCAGCGCAGCAAGGTGAGTCGGTTACCGTCAAGGAACCGCGTCATACTTTGGTAAGTAGGGCCGTCAATGCTGCGTGGTCGGAAGTATTGGCAAACCGAGGACCGCTATGGATTTTCGTTTGCTGGATTTCGAAGCCGCGCACATAGATGCGGTCCAGCCGAAAGAATGGCAATACAGAGGGAAAGCTGCGCGCCGGTTTGCCCATGGTATGCTCGAACACCTCCTTGAGGCCGAGGTCGGCTGCCAGCGTCTTGCCGGCCTTCTGCCGCCAATCGTTGAAATCGCCGGCAATGATGAGCGGAGAATTTTCCGGCACCATGCTCTTGATGCGGTTTTCCAGGGCGATCAACTGCTGGTGACGCCAGCTTCCCAGCAGCCCCAGATGCACGCAGATGCAATGCAGGTTGACATCCCAGCCCGGCACCTCGATTTCGCAGTGCAGCAGCCCGCGCTCTTCCGTGGGATGCGCCGAGATGTCCTCGTTTTCCCAGTTGATGATGGGGTATTTGGAAAGCACGGCATTACCGTGATCGGTATTGGAACGCACGGCATTCTTGCCGTAAGCGAAACTCTGCCAGATGCTGTCTGCCAGGAATTCGTACTGGCCGCCGGTAAACAGCCTGCTATGCCGGTCGTGCTTGCCGCGCACTTCCTGCAGGAACATGATGTCGACGCCCAGGCTACGGATCAGCTCGCGCTGGTCGTGCAGCACCATGCGAACGCTGAAACTGCTGAGCCCCTTGTGGATGTTGTATGTGCCGATGCGTAGAGTTTTGTTCATGCGGCCATCATAAGCAAAAGATGCTCGAGGAATCGTTCGGAAGCGCTCAGACTGTTGTGCGGATCAAGAGGCTTCCAGCATGCGGTCCAGCGACAGCTTTGCCAGCTCCGCCTCATGCGGCGGAACCTTGATCTGGTTGACGATGTTGCCTTCGGCCAGGTTTTCCAGCGTCCACGCCAAGTGCTGTGGATCGATGCGTGCCATGGTCGAGCATTCGCAGATGACGTGCGACATGAACTGCACAGTCTTGCCCAGCGGCTTCATCTGCTCGGCCACGCGGTTCACCAGGTTGAGCTCGGTACCCACCAGCCAGCGGGTGCCGGAAGGCGCTTCGGTAATGGTCCGGATGATGTATTCCGTAGAGCCTACATAGTCGGACT
>DASTRT010000391.1:0-7271 GCA_035761085.1 Methylophilaceae bacterium | reverse complement strand
GGCAGGTGATCCTGTTCCCACTGATTGCCATTTCCCCGCTGCAAGACTACACGGCATTCGAGCGCCAGGTCGTCAAATTATCGCATTTCGACTGGGCCATTTTCATCAGTACAAATGCAGTACAACAGGGCATGCCGCGCTTGCTGAACCAGCTTGGCCAGGTTCCCGCGAGGCTCAGATTTGCAGCCATCGGCCCGACCACGGCCGCTGAACTGAAAAAATTCGGGATTGATGATACGCTGGTACCGGACAATCGATTTGACAGTGAATCTTTACTGGCATTACCCGAAATGCAGAACATACATTCGCAGAAAGTCATGATCTTTCGCGGCGAGGGCGGGCGCGAAGTTTTGGCCGACACCCTGAAAAGCCGCGGCGCACACGTAGAATTTGCCGAGTGCTACCGCCGCATCAATCCGCAAACCGATATCGAACTGCTGGATGTCCAGCGGCGCATGGGCAAACTCGACGCCATCGTCGTCACCAGCAGCGAAGCCATGCGTCACCTGCTGCAGTTTGCTGGGGATGCCGAATGGCTGGCTTCTATCCCATTATGCGTCAACCATGAACGGGTAGCTGACCAGCCACGGCAGATGGGACTCAGGGTTGCTGTTGCCGGCGCTTCGGGTGACGCTGCCATGCTGAATTGTTTAACCGCCACACTTTCCTAGCTTCATGACAGAAAACGATACTCCCGACACTGACAAGGAACCGGGTTTGGCGACCACGGCGGAAGAACCGGCAGAGCCCTCCCGCCGCTCCGCAAAAATCCTCGGTTTTCTCATTCTCGTCATCGTGCTGCTGCTTGTAGTGCTCGGCATCCTGCTGTGGCAATCGCTCATCACGCGGCACCGCATCAATGGATTGGAACAGGTGCTGACCCAACGGCTCGAGCAGTATTCCAGCATCAATCAGCAAAGCATGGCGCTGGCGCGCCGTGCGGAGGAGCGCAGTGCCGAAGCCGTGGCGCAGAATGAACTGCTGGAGCAGAAGCTTGCCGATTCACGCGACGAGCAGGAATCGCTGCAAGCCTTGTACAAGGAGCTCAATACCAATCGGGAAGAACGCACAGTCAGCGAGATCGAGCAGCTGCTGATCATCGCCAACCAGCAACTACAGCTCGCTGGCAACGTGCGGCCTGCCCTGCTGGCATTGCAGACCGCCTACACGCGGCTGCAGCAGATCGAAACGCCGCAGGCTTCCCTGTTGCGCAAAGCCGTTCTCAATGACATCCAGCACCTGCAGAACCTACCGCAGGTTAATGTCACCGAACTGAACCTGCAGCTGGAAGCCATCGCCCAGGCCGTCGACCGCCTGCCACTGGTCAGCGATCGCCATCCACAGTCCCCCCCTGCACAGCCTGCAACCAAGGACGACAACCCGTGGCGCAAACTGGCCCATGAAGTGTGGCAGGATTTCAAGAGCATGGTGCGGCTCGAACGCATCGACCGGCCCGAGCCACCGCTGCTGAGTCCCGATCAGACCTTCTTCCTGCGCGAGAACATCAAATTGCGGCTTCTCATGGCGCGTATCGCCCTGCTGCAGCATGATGAAACAAGTTACCAGACCAGCATGCGTGCGGCCGAGCAATGGGTGAAGCAGTACTTCGACACCAGCGACCCGGCAACCCGCAAGGTTATGGCTGAAATCCGCCGGCTGGCGGACGACGTGGTCGATACTCCGATTCCCGACATCAATGAAAGCCTGGGGCTTGTGAGCAAGTACAAACTTTCGCTGGAAAAAGAAGCCAGCGAGCGTCATGCGACGCCAAGCGGCGGACAGGAATAGCCATGCGCTGGCTGTTCTGGCTATTGTTGATTCTGGCACTGGCGGTGGGCGTCGACCTTGTGGCTACCAGCAACACGGGTTACGTGCTTATCGTACGCCCCCCCTACCGGCTCGAACTCTCCCTGAACCTATTGCTGGCGCTTATCGTGCTGGCCTTCGTGCTGCTGCACCTTACCCTGCGCTTCATCAACTACACCCGTCGGCTGCCGGCAAGCGTGAGAAAGTACAAGGAAGAGCAGCGCCTGCGACGCGGCCATGCAGCCCTGGTGGAAAGCCTGCATGCTATGGTGGAAGGCCATTATGCTGCGGCGCAAAAGGCTGCCGGACGTGCCTTCGACCTGGGGGAAGATGCGGAACTCAGCGCCCTGATCGCCGCCCGCGCCTCACACAAGCTCGGACAGAAAAACCGTCGGGATTACTACCTGAAAGAAGCCGAGCAGCGGGCTCCGGGCAAACCGCTGGGCCGCCTGCTGCTGCAAACCGAGCTGCTGCTGGACGACCGCCAGTACAGCGAGGCTCTCGAAGTATTGCAGCAGCTCAAGAAATTAGAGCCCGATCACCCTGCAGCCGTGCGCCTGGAACTCAAGCTGCAGATGCGGCTGCAGAACTGGCAGCAGGCGCTGACGCTCTTGCGGGAACTGCAGAACGACGAAGTGATCGACAATTGGCAAGTCAAGGAAATGCGCCAGCTGGCGCATCGCCACCTATTGCAGCGCCATGCCGCCGATCTGCCTGCGCTTACTGCCCATTGGCGGCAGATGGCCGAAGAGGACCGACTCAATCCTCGCCTGGCCCATCTGGCGGCCACAAGCTTCATCCGCTTGGGCGCCCATATGCAGGCGCTGGAGATCGTAGACGCCAGTCTGTCACGTCATTGGGACAGCGACTTGGCCGAGCTGCTGGGAGAATGCGTCAGCACCAATCCGCAAAAACTGCTGCAGCAGGCGGAACGCTGGCTGCTGCTCCACGAAGCAGACGATAAGTTGCTCCTGGCACTAGGCAATATCTGCAGCCGCATGCAGCTATGGGGGAAGGCCGAGAGCTACCTGGAGGCCAGCATCAGCGTGCGGCCTAGCTCCGAGGCGCATCTGGCACTGGGAAGGGTACTGGAGAACCGCGGAGAAAAAGACCGCGCCCTGCACCACTACCGGTTAAGCATCCAGGCACATCATGCCCAGCAGGAGCTTGCGGGCTAGCTTTTGGCCTGGGCCGCGGTCGCCTGCGGGTTGGAGAAGGTGAAAGCGTCGGAGAAGAATTCATTCTCCGGCATGCCACGCTGCTGGAACGCCACGTGGGCCGCTTCCACCATCTGCGGATTGCCGCAACAATACACCTGGTAAGGACTCATATCTGCATGGTCTTCGAGGACCGCCTGATGGACGAAACCGGTCCTGCCCTGCCATTGGTCTTCTTCCAAGGGTTCCGACAGTACCGGTATATAGGTGAATGAGGGGTAAGCCTTCTGCCACGCTTCTGGCAGTTCCGGCATGTAGAGATCCTGCAGGCTGCGGGCGCCCCAGTACAACGTGATGGGTCGCTGCATCTTGAGATGCACCATATGCTCGATAATCCCCTTGATCGGGGCGAAACCTGTACCTCCCGCAATGAATATGATGGGCTTGTCCGATTCTTCGCGCAGATAGAAACTGCCGAATGGCCCCTCCAGGCGCATGATGGTCTTTTCCGGCATCTCCTTGAACACATACTCGGTAAACTGGCCACCGGGAATCAGGCGCAGGTGCAGCTCCAGCAGGTCGTCCTTGTGCGGCGCATTGGCCAGAGAAAATGCCCTGCGTTTTCCGTCCTTGAGCAGGAAATCCACGTACTGACCGGCCATGAACTGCAGCCGCTCATTGCTCGGCAACTTGAGGAACATTGCCATGACGTCGTGCGACAGTTTCTCCATCTTCTGTACCCGCACCGGCAGAATGCGCGGCCGCATGCCTTTGTCGTCCAGAATCTCGCGAGATTCGATCACCAGGTCGGATAGTGGCTGTGCACTGCAGAAGAGGGCGAGGCCCGACTGCCTCTCGGCTTCCGACAAGGCCACCGGCTCCTTGCCGGCATAGCTGACCTGCCCTTGCAGCAACCGCCCCTTGCATGCGCCGCATGCGCCGTCGCGGCAACCGTAAGGCAGGTTCACCCCTGCTTCGATGGCTGCATGCAAGACGGTTTCGTTTTCGCCAACCTCAAAAGTATGGCCACTGGGTTTAACGGTTACCTGATAGGACATGGTCGATTCACAAACTGCTTGAAGTAAAAGCTAAAAACGCGGGAGTTTAGCACAGCCCTGCAGAAAGGCCGGCAAGGCCGGCTTAATCCTCGCGGCGAAATTCGCCCTCGATGATGTCGTCATTGGCAGCGCCGCTATCGCGATAGGAGGTATTGAACTGTGGCTCGGTCGCTGTCGGGATCAGCAGCAGGATAGCGGCAATGGCATCACTGATGACGCCCGGAAGGATCAGCAGAACCCCTGCGATCAGGTTCTTGCCACTCATGAACAGTGCCTTGGCCGGTGTACCGCCCATGCGCAAGGATTGCATCATGCGGCCACCCATGAGCTGGCGTTCGTCCTGGATAAGACGCCAGCCGAGAATGGCAATGATCACGAGATACGCCAATACCCAGCCGCCGTAGCGTGACCCCAGTTCGATCAGAATCCATATTTCCAGCACAGGGAAAGCGAGTAAAATTAATAACCCTAGAAGCAAACGCATGAAAAATTGAGATGTCGAGAATAAAAGGATTTGTTTTTGGACAACGCCAGCTGGCGATGTATCCGTCATATGGGGATGATACCCGCCCTATGCAAGAGCGTGCTCGAAAATAACATGCCGGAATCCCCCGCATTGCTGGTGTTAAGCAACCTCCCCGACCAGGCCAGCGCCGAGAAACTGGCAGACCTGCTGATCGAAGGCCGACTGGCCGCCTGCGTAAATATCCTGGCTCCCTGCATCTCGGTCTACCGTTGGCAAGGCAAGACCGAACGCGCGAGCGAAGTGCCACTGCTGATCAAAACTACGGGACGGGCTTATCCGGCAGTAGAAGAAACCATACGCGCCAACCACCCCTACGAACTTCCCGAGATCGTCCAGGTCCCAATTACCGGGGGCTTGCCGGCCTACATTCAGTGGCTTACTGGGGAAACCAAGATTTGAAATCCTATCTTTCTTTGGGTCGTGCGGCGCTGCTCGCCTGCCTGATGCCTCTGCTTGCGTTCGCAATGCCCCAAGTTGCAGCAGCAGAATCGGGGCGCAGTTTGTTCCTCGATCAGGCCGAAGAAGATGTGCTCCCGCCCGACCAGGCTTTCCAGTTGGTGGTAAGCGCACGGGATGCGCAAACGCTGCAGGCAAGCTTCAAGATCGCCCCGGGGCACTACCTTTACCGCGACCGTATCAAGTTCTCGCCCGCCGGCTCCGACGCTTCCTCCTACAAAATCGCCAATATCGCACTACCCAAAGGCGAGCCCAAGGAAGACGCCTACTTCGGCCGCAGTGAAGTCTTTCATCAGGATGTCGATGCTGTACTGACCCTGGCTTATTCCGGTGCTGCGCCGCAAACCATCACCCTGAACGCCACCTACCAGGGCTGCAGTGAAAAAGGCCTCTGTTATTCCCCCATCCATAAAACGCTCAAGGTGAATTTGTCGGAGTCCGCAGTCGGCAGCGTGCAAGCCAGTGACCCCGGTTCTGCAAACGGAGATGATACGGCTGCCTCGCTGTTGAAGAACGGCAAGCTTTGGCTGGTAATCACTGGCTTTTTCGGCTTTGGTGTGCTGCTTTCGCTGACGCCTTGCGTGCTGCCCATGATCCCCATCCTTTCCAGCATCATCGTCGGCCGCCAGCACTTCGGCAAATTGCATACTTTCAATCTGTCGTTGGCCTATACCCTCGGCATGGCCACGAGCTATGCGATGGTCGGCGTCGCCGCAGGCCTCACCGGGCGCTTATTGAGCAATGCCTTGCAGACCCCGTGGGCCCTGGGTTTCGGTGCCCTGATCTTCACGCTGCTGGCCTTTTCGATGTTCGGCTTTTACGAGCTCACGCTGCCGTCTGCGCTGGAAAGCCGTCTGGTCGGAGTCAGCAACCGCATCAAGGGGGGGCGTTTCCTCGGCGTGTTCGCCATGGGCGCGCTGGCTTCGCTGATCGTCAGCCCATGCGTGGCAGCACCACTGGCGGGCGCCCTGCTCTATATCAGCAAGACGCATGATGTAGTGCTAGGTGGAACAGCTTTGTTTGCCCTAGCAGTAGGCATGGGTGTGCCGCTGCTGCTGATCGGCGCTTCTGCCGGCACGCTGCTGCCGAAAGCCGGCCCGTGGATGACTGCCGTCCGCAATTTCTTCGGTGTGGTCATGCTGGGCATGGCCATCTGGCTCGTCTCACCATTGATGCCTGTCGCTGTATCCATGGCCTTGGGGGCCGCGCTGCTCATCATTTCAGCCATCTACCTGCATGCACTGGACAACCTGCCGCCGAACGCTGGCCATTGGTCCAAGCTGTGGAAAGGCGTGGGCGTCATTGCCCTGATCGCCGGCGTGCTGCTGTTGCTCGGCGCCGCCTCGGGTGCGAAGTCACCGCTACAGCCACTGGCCGGATTCGGCAGTGCTTCCGGTGCGACTGAAACCCGTGCGTTGCCGTTTCGGCGCATCCAGAATCTGGCCGAGGTGAAAAACCTCGTGCAGCAATCTGGCAAACCCGTCATGTTGGACTTCTATGCCGACTGGTGTGTCGCCTGCAAGGAGTTTGAGCACAACACTTTCAGCGATCCGCGCGTTCGGCAGGCGCTGCGGAATGCCGTATTGCTGCAGGCCGATGTCACCGCCAACTCCGCCGCCGATGTCGAGCTGCTGCAGCACTTCGGATTATATGGCCCGCCGGGCATCATCTTTTTCGATCCCAAAGGCAATGAGCTGAGCCACGCCAGGATCGTCGGTTACCAGGATGCGGAAACCTTTCTCAACCACCTCGCCAAATTGGGCCTCAAGTGAAATATCTCAAGTACTCATTCGCCGTTATTGCTATCCTGGTTGCAGGACTGGCCGTACGCCACTTCGTCTGGGGCCCTCCCGCTACTCTCTCTTCCGAAGCGCTTTATGCAGCCAGCTTTCCAGACAGCAATGGCGATGTGCAGAAACTCGGGCAATGGCGAGGCAAGCTGCTGGTCGTCAATTTCTGGGCCACCTGGTGCCCTCCTTGCCGTGAAGAGATGCCGGAATTATCGAAATTCCACGAGCATTATCAGAAACAGGGAATTGTCGTCGTGGGTATCGCCACCGATGATGTGGCGAAAATGCAGGCATTCGGCAAGGAACTCAAAGTCAGCTATCCGTTGCTGGCAGGCGATCTGGATGCCATGAACTTGGCCAATGCCTTGGGTAACAACAAGGGAATTTTGCCTTATACGGTCGTTCTCGATCAGCAGGGCAATGTCGTCAAAACCTTTTTCGGCCGCGTGAACAGTCAGTTGCTGGAAGAAGCCTTGTT
>DASTRT010000390.1:0-5809 GCA_035761085.1 Methylophilaceae bacterium | reverse complement strand
CTGAACCGGCTTGCGCCCGAAATGCCCCATATCGGCGTAGAGCGTTTCCGCCCCCGTCACAGCCAGAAAGACCGCACCGAGTGCCAGAAAACCGAGCACCGGCCGGGCTGCCAGGAACAAGCCGGCGTAGAGCGGATTGAGCGCCTGCAGCACCAGCGGCTGTGATGCGATATTGACGGTACCCAACAGTCCCAGCGTAAAAAACCAGAGAATCATTACAGGGCCGAACAATGCACCCACTTTCGCTGTACCCTTGTACTGCCAGCCGAACAGCGCCAGCAGCACCAGCAACGTCACCGGAATCACATAGGGCTTGAGCAGCGGCGTGGCGACCTCCAGCCCTTCGACAGCAGAGAGCACCGAGATGGCGGGCGTGATAACTCCATCGCCATAGAATAGCGCCGCACCGAACAGGCCCAGCATCATGAGCCAGGAAGCGTAGCGCTTTCCTGCAGCACCCCGCAACACCAGTGCCATCAGCGCCATGATGCCGCCCTCCCCCTTGTTGTCTGCGCGCATGATGAAAGCAACATACTTGACCGAGACCACCATCACCAGCGACCAGAAAATGAGCGAGAGAATGCCTAGCACATTGTCCTGGGTGATCGGTACCGGATGATGGGCATTAGCGAACACTTCCTTGATGGTGTAGAGCGGACTGGTGCCGATATCGCCGTAAACGACGCCGAGAGCTGCCAAGGCGAGCGTTGCCGTAGAGGCTTTGGATTGAGATCGCATGAATATTCCCTGTATCAGGACTGGAATCGGTATCCCACACCGGTTTCGGTGAGGAAATAACTGGGGCGCGTAGGGTCGGCTTCCAGCTTCTGGCGCAAATGGCCAACAAAGACGCGCAGGTAATGGCTGCTTTCCACATAGCTCGGCCCCCAGACATCTCGCAACAATTGCCGATGCGTGAGTACGCGGCCCTCGCCGGCAAGCAGCGCGCGCAGCAGGCGATACTCGATGGGAGTGAGATGGACTGGCTCACCATTGCGCGTGACCAGACGACGGATGAGATCTACCTGCACTTCACCGAACGCGACCAGGGTTTGGCCATCTCCGGACAGGCGTGATTTGCGCCGCAACAGGGCACGCACCCGCGCGAGCAGTTCACTGACACCGAAGGGTTTGGCAAGGTAGTCATCGGCACCGGCATCGAGCGCGGCCACCTTGTCAGGTTCTGCTGAACGTGCAGACAGGATAAGCACTGGCACTGCCGACCAGTTGCGCAAATCGCCTATGGCCTCCACGCCGTCACGATCCGGCAGCCCTAGATCGAGGATCACCAGATCCGGCTTGCGGCTACCGGCTTCCACCAAGCCCTGCGCTGCCGTTTCCGCTTCGAACACCTGGTAACCTTCCTGCTGCAGCGCCTCTCGGACAAATTTTCGGATCTGCCGTTCGTCCTCGATAAGCAACACGCGTGGCGCAACCGTGCTCATTGCCGCGACTCCAGCAGATCGTCGCCCTCGATCACAGGCGGTTCGCCCACCGGTAGCGTAAAGGTGAAGCGCGCTCCTGGCGTACAGTTTTCGGCAATGATGGTACCGCAATGCGCATCCACGATGGCACGACAGATCGCGAGGCCCAAGCCGACACCGTGTTGGTTGGACTCCGACACGCCGCGCACGAACATCTCGAAAATCCGGTCTTGCCGCTCGGGAGCAATACCCGGGCCGTAATCTCTAACGGAAATTTCCACCAAACCAGCCTTCCGGTTGGCAGTGATATCGATGGGACTGTCTTCAGGTGAATATTTCGACGCATTCTCCAGCAGGTTGCAGAAGACGCGCTCCATGAGCACGGCATCGAATTCCAGCAGCGGCAGGTCAGCAGGCAACTCAATACGTACCGGGTGCCGGCCCAGGGCGCGACCCAGCAGCTTGAGGCTGGACCCGATCACTTCTTCCAGGGGCTGCCATTCGCGCCGCAACTGTATGTCGCCAGCGTGCAGCCGCGCCATGTCCAGCAGATTCTCCACCAGCCCGGCCAGGCGCATCGCCTGGTCGCGGACGGCCTCCGCGTCTTCCTTCTGCCTGGCTTCAAGATGAGAGCGCGCCAGCGAATCAGCGATACCGACCAGGATAGTGAGCGGCGTGCGCAAATCATGCGACAATGCGGAAAGCACCGAACTGCGCAAACGCTCTGATGCAGTCTGCAACTGGGCCTGCTGCGCCACCTCGACATAATGCAGGCGTTCGACCGCAATGGCAGAGAGCGTAGCCACCGCCTCCAACATGGGCTGATTGAGCATGTCATTGCCCGACGCAACAGGCGATATTGCCAAAACCCCCCGGACCCGCGTCGCCCCGATGAGCGGCAAATATCGCACACCATCAGCTTCCTCGCCCGATTGCCCCCTGTCATAGACGGCTTGAGCCAGATGTGGCTCTATCCAGACACGGCCGCTGCCCTGCGCCTGCAATTGCCCGGTGTCGTCAGGCAACAGCAGCATGCAATCGGCGTCAATCTCATTATGTAAAAACGCCGCAACCGTCTCTGCTACCTGCGGCAACTTGACGGCACCGGCAAGACTTTTGGCTGTTTCGTAAAGAGCACGAGTACGTGCCTCTTCCTGCTGCGCCGCCTCCGCCTGCTTGCGCAATAATGCAGTAAGCTGGCCAGTAATCAGCGCCACGGCCAGCATGACGACAAAAGTCAGCAGATACTGGATATCCGCCACTGCAAAGGTGAGACGCGGCGGCACAAAGAAAAAATCAAATAGCCCAACACTGAGGAAGGCGGCAAGCACTGCCGGACCTTGGCCCAGCCGCCATGACACCAGGAATACTGCCAGCAGGAACAGCATGACGATATTGACGGTATCGAACCATGGCCGGATCAGGGCGGCAAGAAAAGCAGTGGCTAGGCACGCGATGGCCGAAACCAGATAACTCTTCAACTCACCCTGCGAAATGCCCATGCACATGTCCATCAAATGTGATGAGCCATTGTGGCACTAACGATGTAAAGAAGTTATATAAAGACGCGGGAAATGGTCGCTGCGGCTGATGCTCGAGCACACACTTTCATTTACGACAGCTGCCGCTAGCCAGGCTCCGCCCAATGGCGCAGGCAAAGCTGCAGAGAATCCATCCCATTGTAATGGTTGGTCTGCAGTTGATAGGCAGCATGAATCTTTGCAGGCAGGAATTCCTGCTGCCTGAAGAAAATGCCGTCGAAACGCTTGCGCTCCTTTTCCAGAACCAGCTTCAGGTGCTTCTCGCCTACCACGCGCTGGTCGATCACCAGGAATTCATCGAAGAAGACCGGTGCCGGGAAGCCCTGCCCCCAGACATGCTGTTCCAGCGTCTGCGCCATCTGCCAATGCATATGCTGTGCTTCCAGGCTGCCGTCGACTTCGATCACTTCATCCAGATCCACTTCGGACAGCAACCCGTTTGCGACCACCTCAAACTCCAGATTGAATCGCGCAAAATCGCGCTCTCGAATGGTCAGGCCAGCTGCCATGGCGTGACCGCCGAACTTTACAATCAAACCCGGCTGGCGTTTCGACACCAGGTCGAGCGCATCGCGCAGGTGCAAGCCGCTGATGGATCGACCGGAGCCCTTGAGCAGATCATCGTCGCCTCCGGGTGCGAATGCAATCACCGGCCGGTGGTAACGCTCCTTGATGCGCGAAGCGAGGATGCCGATCACACCCTGGTGCCACTCCGGGTGGTAAATACTCAAGGTATATCGGCCAGCACAGTCGATTTCTTCCAGGGCCAGCTGGGCCATGTCCTCCATATCCGCCTCGATGCTGCGCCGCGCGTGGTTGAGTTCATGCAATTGCTGTGCCATGCGCCAGGCTGCATCTTCATCATCGGATAGCAGGCAGGCGATGCCCAGCGACATATCATCCAGTCGGCCGGCAGCATTAAGGCGTGGCCCCACGCAAAACCCCAGATCCTGCGCAACGACACGCGTAAAGTCCCGGCCGCCCAGTTTCAGAAGGGCCCGTATCGCCGGACAGCTCTTGCCGGCACGAATGCGGCGCAAGCCCTGCTCGACCAGTATGCGGTTGTTGTCGTCGAGCTTGACGAGGTCGGCAACTGTCCCCAGCGCCACCAAGTCCAGCAGTTCGGTGAGGTTGGGCTCAGCCCTGCTCTCGAAATAGCCACGGTCGCGCAATTCGGCGCGCAAGGCCAGCAGCACATAGAACATGACGCCGACGCCCGCGAGGCTCTTGCTGGGGAAGTCGCAGCCGTGCTGATTGGGGTTGACGATGCAGGCGGCGTCGGGCGTTTTGTCTCCGGGCAAGTGATGGTCGGTCACCAGTACCGAAATGCCCAGGCTATTGGCGGCGGCTACACCCTCGACACTGGCAATGCCATTGTCCACCGTAATGATGATGTCCGGACCGCGAGTGGCGGCCAGTGCGACGATTTCGGGCGTCAGCCCATAGCCGTACTCAAAACGGTTAGGCACCAGGTAATCAACATCGGCACCCATGCTGCGCAGTCCGCGCACGGCCACTGCTGTTGCGGTTGCTCCATCGGCGTCGTAATCGCCAACCACCAGCAGCTTTTTCTGCTGCTGAATAGCATCGGCAAGCAGTTGAGCCATGAGCGCGTTGCCAAGCAGGCGCTCTGGCGGAATCAGCCCCTTGAGGCTGCATTCCATCTGTGAAGCATGCTGGATGCCGCGGGCCGCCAGAATCCGTGACAACACCTCATGCATGCCGCTTTCGCGCATGGCTGCGGCAACGGCCTCGTCAAAACTGCGATGAACAATGCTTACCATGAGAAATATGCCGCCAGCGGCTGCGGTTTGCGCCAGAACTTGAAAAGATCGCGCGGCTTGATCGTGGCCTGCAAATGACGATCATGGATAAAAATTTCCAGGGTGAGATGCTTCACTTTTCTCGTTTGTAACCATACGCGTATGTGCTGCAACCATTGCGCCAGACCTTCCTGCCCATCCTCCGGAACCAGCAGGACGTCTTTTTCATCGGATAGCGCAAAGTCAGGCGGCAATGCCAAGGCATTCCTGCCCGACCAATTCGCCAACCCCCTTGCCAGCGGATGGTCGGCGACTACGGTTCCTGACTGCCTTTGAGGCGACACGGGCAGCGGCCCCGCTCCGGAAAACCACAGGCTGTTAATGGCTGATTGGCCTCGCTCTTCCCTGGCGAGGTTCACAGGGTGCTCATGCAACAACATCTGGATCTCATTGAGCAGTCGACGCCATTGTTCGGCCGTCGCTCCTCTCGGAAGAAAGTCGCGGACGTCCCGCCCTGCCGCTTGATCGGGAAAGCTGAAGGCAATGTCCGAAGGGTTGGTCTGCCGCATATACCATTGACCCGAAGCGCCGGTACAGAACATAAGCCCGTCTTGCGCAAAATGCCGATTCAAGGTGGCAAGCAAGGCTTCGGATTCAGTGTGGGTCAATGGCAGGGGAACCGGCAGGCTCAATGTAAAGTGATCGCGCTGCAACTGCAGATGAACGGGATCGGCATACAACCAGAAATCATTCTCCGGGGAATTGCCTTCGCCCAGCCAAGACAAGGCTGCAGCCGGCCAGTCCTGCTGTTTTTCGACACCAAAGGCCTGGCACAGAGCGGCTTCGAAAACCTGCGTGCTGTTGCCAACCGAACCTTTGGCTATTAAATGTTGTAATACAGGCGTGGCATCATTGGGCTGGGCAAGCATCGAGGGATCCAGCCGGAGATATACCTGAACATGCATGCTGCTTTCGTCCCGAAAACGCTACGGTTAAGATTAAAGACATGGAACTGCTTCTCTGGCGGCACGCCGAGGCCGCACAAACGACCCCCGATCTGGAACGCGCCCTGACCCCTGCG
>DASTRT010000389.1:0-3045 GCA_035761085.1 Methylophilaceae bacterium | reverse complement strand
TGATGGAGGATGGCAAGACCATAGGCGTACTCGCCGGCGCTTCCCTGGTGTTTTTCGCCTATTTCGGCTTCGATGCGGTCTCCACAGCCGCGGACGAGGCCAAGAACCCCCAGCGTGACCTGCCCATCGGCCTGATCGCATCGCTGGCTTTTTGTACCCTGGTGTACATCATCGTTTCCGGGTTGCTCACCGGCATACTGCCTTATACCCAACTCAATGTAGCTTCACCGGTGGCCTATGCCCTCAGCAAGATCGGCTTCACCTGGTCTTCCACCTTGGTCGCGACAGGCGTATTGGCCGGGCTCATTACGGTTCTGCTGGTGCTGCTCTACGGGCTGACGCGCATCCTGTATGCCATGAGCCGAGACGGGCTGATATCGCCCTTCTTTTCCGCGGTGAACCCTGATCGCCAGACGCCGACCCGCATCATTCTCATGTGCGGTGCTGTCATTTCGCTGGTTGCCGGATTCTTTCCATTGGGCGAACTGGCGGAAACGGTCAACATCGGAACACTGGCGAGCTTTGTCATGGTGTGTATCGGCGTCATCGTGCTGCGTATCCGCCAGCCCAATCTCAAGCGCCCCTTCAAGAATCCCTGGAATCCTCTGATCCCCACCCTGGGAGTGATCTCCTGCATCGCCCTGATGACGTTCCTGCCTCACGCCACCTGGCACAGGTTTCTGATATGGGTGAGCATAGGCATTGTGTTCTATTTCGCCTATGCCATGCATCACAGCAAGCTGAGGAAGCGTTAAGCCTTGCAGGCAATAAAAAAGCCGGGAGTTCCCGGCTTTTTACACAGTCTGTCAGGCCTTACTTCAGGGTCAGAATCCACTCGACGATGGTCTTGATGTCCTGATCCTTCACATGCGGACTGTTTGGCGGCATCGGGATAGGACCCCACACACCGCTGCCGCCCTTCTTGACCTTCTCGATCAGCTTGGCTTCGGCAGTCTTGTCGCCCTTGTACTTGGCGGCAACGTCCTTGTATGCCGGACCGACAACCTTGTTGGAAACGCTGTGGCAAGCCAGACAGCCATTCTTTTGCGCCAGGGCTTCGGCAGCCTTGGCATCCACTGCACCTGCCTGCCCAGCCAACATCAGCGAGCCAGCAGCTGCTACCGTCATTACTAATGCTTTCATGCTTTCTCCTCGATTAAATGCATCAAACCCAACAACGAAAAACACGCAATCATACCCATGTTTGGCTCTGCTTGGAAAGATGATTACAAGCTGTCCAGCAGTAGTTCCAGACGATCAACTGGAGGTAGACATTGAACGCCCCGACAGACCCAGGCGTTGACAACATCAGGGGAATTTCTGTGCAGGGCAGCGGGCAGGTCGGTTAACGCCGACGACAAAGCCAGCCCTATTACGTTAGGCAAGTATTTCCTGTTAAGTTCCAGCTTCCACTCAGCCAGCTGCGATTCTGGCCCTCGAAGGATGACCAGTACTGACGGCTCACGCCATTCTTCCAGCGCCATCAGCAGTGAGGGGCAGGCCGCCGGGTTCCGCTGCATCACCACGTCGAACGCCTTGAGCGTGCCCTCCGCCGCTTCCAGGTAGCGGGTTTCCCCCAGCACATGACCCAGACGCTGCAGCGCAGCGGCTGCAATACCATTGCCGTTCGGCGTGGCATTGTCATAACCCTGCTTGATGCGGTGGATCAGTGCTTCATGATGGCGACCGGTGAAATAGAAGCCGCCATCCGGCGCCGCGAACTCCTGCAGCAGAATGTCTGCCAGCTGCACGGCAAACTGCATGTCCGCCGGCCGGTACCCCACCTGCATGAGCTCCAGAAGGGCATCCAGCAGGAAGGCATAGTCGTCGAGATAGGCATCGAGATGAGCTCTGTCGTCCTTGCAGGTGGCAAGCAGGCGATTATTTACCCATAAGTGATTGCGGATGAAGTCCACCGCTTGCTGTGCCGCCGCTATCCACTGCGGCTGGGCCAGCACACGTCCTGCACGCGCCAGACCCTTGATCGCCAGCGCATTCCAGCTGGTCAGTATCTTGTCGTCGCGTCCCGGATGGGGCCGCTTTTCCCTTGCCGCAAACAGCTTGGCGCGCATGCTGTCGAACAGCGGCAGATCGGCCTCTGCGGGGGCCACGGCCAGATAAGGATGCCAGGCGCGGCCTTCGAAATTGGGCGCGTGCTCAAGTCCGAAACATTCCAGCGCCAGCGCAT
Organism: Methylophilaceae bacterium; assembly: GCA_035761085.1. Lineage (GTDB taxonomy): Bacteria > Pseudomonadota > Gammaproteobacteria > Burkholderiales > Methylophilaceae > DASTRT01. Next base: position 857 of record DASTRT010000389.1, on the reverse strand, counting down.
ATTCTTCCGGTGTCAGCAGATCCATGAGTTCTGCGGGCTGCCAGACGTAAAACGCACCCTCTTCATTGTGGCCATGCGCGTCCGGCGAATCGGCATCCAGCGAGGAATAGAAGGCGCCTTCAGGCGAACGCATCTCCCGCAGCAGCCATTCCACGGTTTCATTCAGCACGCGAGAAAAACGTTCTGCGAGCCCAGGGTCCTTTTCGCGCGCAAGCTGCCAGCCGTTGGCATACAGCGCCAGCAACTGGCCGTTGTCGTAGAGCATTTTCTCGAAATGCGGAATCATCCAGCGTTCATCGACACTGTAGCGGCAGAATCCGCCGCCGAACTGATCATAGATACCACCTGCTGCCATGCTGCGCAGCATCTGCAGTGCCATGGCCTCGGCCTCGATATTTCCCTGGCTGGCCTGGCGCAGGAAGAATTCGATATCGGCCGGATTGGGGAATTTGGGCGCGCTGCCGAAGCCGCCATGCTCGAAGTCGAAATTGTCGCGCAGGTGCTGGAATGCCTGGCGGATAGTGCTTTCATCCGCGGTGATGGCGTCGCTGGCAGGTGGCAGCATCTGCGCCATAGCGCGCAGCAGCGATGCATTCTGCTCGGCCAACTCGGGCTTGCGTTCATGATAGAAAGCCGCAATACGCGTGATGAGGTCACCGAATCCCGGCAGTTGGTAGCGCGGCTCCCTGGGGAAATAGGTGCCGGTGAAGAAAGGCTCCTGCTCTGGCGTCAGGAATACGGTCAACGGCCAGCCGCCGCTCTGCCGCGACAGCAGGTTGTGTGCCGTCTGGTAGATCTGGTCGATGTCGGGCCGCTCCTCGCGATCCACCTTCACGTTCACGAAGAGCTCGTTCATC
>DASTRT010000388.1:0-3031 GCA_035761085.1 Methylophilaceae bacterium | reverse complement strand
ATGCGATAAGGAATGTTGGCCTGGTCCAGAAGTCGGCGCAGGCCGTCGAAATGCACTTGGGTTACTTCACCCAGATGGTCGATCAGTTTGGGCGCCCCTTCAATCATGGCCTGCATGCGCGGATTCTTGCTGTCGAGAATGCGAAGTGGATTGGTATGCAGGCGGCGTTTGGCGTCTTCGTCCAGCAATTCGGAATGGCCGGAGAAATAATCAATCAGCGCCTTACGGTAATCCGCACGCTCTTCGATATCGCCAATGGTGTTAATCTGCAGTTCGACATCAGTAATGCCAAGTTCGCGCCACAGTCGGGCCAGCATGATGATCTGCTCGGCATCCACATCGGGGCCGGCATAACCAAAAGCTTCCACGCCGATCTGGTGGAACTGCCGCTGGCGGCCTTTCTGCACGTTTTCATGGCGGAACATGGGACCCATATACCACAGCCGTTGAGGGCCGTTATAAGTCAGGTTGTGCTCGACAACGGCGCGTACACAGCCTGCCGTCCCCTCCGGACGCAAGGTCAGGCGGTCGTCGTTGAGAGCATCCACCCAGGAGTACATTTCCTTTTCGACGATATCGGTATGCTCACCGACGCTGCGAACAAAGAGCTCGGTGGGCTCGACCACGGGCAGCCGGATATTGCGGTAGCCGTATAGGCTTAAGACGCGGAGAGCGGTTTGTTCAAGCTTCTGCCACAGGGCGGTTTGCTCGGGCAGGATGTCGTAAAAGCCCTTGATGCTCTGGAATTTTGCTGCCATGGGTCAGATTGCCTTGAGCGGTATGGTCTTGTTTTGTGATGCCTTTGGCAATTCTGCCTGGCCGTCCGCAGCATAGTGGCTGCGCACGTAGTCGTCGACGATCGTCTGGAATTCCTCGGCAATGTTGTCGCCCTTGAGCGTGACGTTCTTCTCGCCATCGATATACACGGGCGCTACCGGCACTTCGCCGGTGCCTGGCAGACTGATGCCGATGTTGGCCAGTTTGGATTCGCCTGGGCCATTGACCACGCAGCCCATCACGGCCACGCTCATGTTCTCCACGCCTGGGTATTGCGACCGCCAGACAGGCATCTGCTCGCGCAGATAAGCCTGGATTTTCTGGGCCAGCTCCTGGAAATAGGTGGAAGTCGTACGCCCGCAGCCTGGGCAGGCAGTCACCAGCGGCGTGAAAGAGCGGATGCCCATGGTCTGCAGTATTTCCTGCGCAACGACTACCTCCTTGGTGCGGCTCTCACCTGGCTCAGGCGTCAGCGAAACGCGTATGGTATCGCCTATGCCTTCCTGCAGCAGGATGGCCAGCGCCGCCGTCGAGGCCACGATACCCTTGGATCCCATGCCAGCCTCGGTCAGGCCCAGATGCAATGCATAGTCGCAGCGCTTGGCAAGCTCGCGGTACACCTTGATAAGGTCCTGTACGTCGCTGACCTTGCAGGAAATCGTGATGCGGTCGGCTGGCAAGCCCCAGCTCACCGCCTGCTCGGCGCTCTCCAGCGCAGACTGGATTAGCGCTTCGCGCATCAGCGCATCTGCCGGCAACGGCTCGGCCAGCTTGGCATTCTCGTCCATCATGCGCGCCATCTTGGCCTGGTCCAGGCTACCCCAGTTCACGCCGATACGCACAGGTTTGTCGTAGTCGATGGCAGCCTGCACCATCGCATAAAACTGATCGTCGCGCTTGGAACCCTTGCCTACATTACCCGGGTTGATGCGGTATTTGGCCAGGGCTCGCGCGCACTCCGGGTATTGCGCCAGCAGCTTGTGGCCATTGAAATGGAAGTCGCCCACGAGCGGCACGTCGCAGCCCAGGTCATCCAGCCTCTTGCGGATGAGACCGACCTGGGCAGCCGCTTCCGGGGAATTGACCGTAATTCGCACGATCTCGGAGCCCGCCTGCCATAGATCATAAACCTGGCGTACTGTGGCTTCGACATCGGCAGTATCAGTATTGGTCATGGATTGTACGACGACGGGCGCACCGCCGCCCACCGCCACATTACCGATCATGACCTGTCGAGTGATATGTCGCATTGTCGAGATGAACTATTCCAGTGTGATACGTGCCACATTGAGCCGTGTATGTGGCTCAAGGTCGACGGGCTTGTCGTTATAGACGAGTTTGCTGCCAGTCACATTGCCGATAACCACCTTGAAAGGAGGCTTGCCCTCCACCACTTCCTCGCTGCCTGCTGGTTTCGTCTTGTTCAGGATTTCCTGATTGTTGCCGTCAACCACACTCACCCAGCTGGCATCACTGAACGTGAATTTGAGTCTGGCGGTAGAGCCCGTACCGGCGGCTGGCTGCTCATTCGAAACGGCAGAATTGGTTGAGGCCGCAGCAGATGCTGCAGCCTCCGCTGCTGCTGCGCTGTCGTTTCCGGGAGCGGCCGCTGGGCTCTCAGCAGGCGTTGGAGAAACCTCCTCCGCACGTTCGGCAGCCGGCAAGGCCGGGACAGGCATGGGTTCGGATACCGGATCCTGAACGGGTGCGGGGGTTACCGCAACAGGAGCCGATTTCTGCGCCGCTTTCCCGGGCATCTCACCCATGTACAGCCAGACTCCCAGCAACAGAGCAATCAGTAAAAAAGCGAGCAGATACACCGTCCACGGACGCCCGCCATTTTCGGATATCAGGATATTTTCGGAAGGGATACTGATCGAGCGTGGGGGTTCAGACGGCACATGGGCGCGATAGGCTTCCAGCAGGGGCTCGGGGTCAAGCTCGAGAAGGCGGGCATAATTGCGGATGAAGCCGCGAGTAATCATGGCTTCAGGCAGCACGGTAAAATCATCGCTCTCCAGTGCCTTGATCTGACGAGGACTGAGTCGCAGGCGATTGGAAACGTCCTCTCTCGTGAGTCCCGCCGCCTCACGCGTCTGCTCCAGCCGCGGGCCCAGCATGAGGCTTTCAGCGGCCGGGACCTCAGGCATGTCGTCCATCGAATCGCTCATACTCATTTCCCTGATGCGAGCGCCTGGGCTTCCTCGGAATTCGGAAACTTGCGCCGGAGTTCCAGCGCATAGCTGGCTTCGGC
>DASTRT010000387.1:0-2739 GCA_035761085.1 Methylophilaceae bacterium | reverse complement strand
GACAACATCTTCCCGCGCAAGCAAAGCGCGGAACGCAAGATTGACGCGGCCGTGGCGCTCATTGATGCGCACAGCCGTGCCATGTTGGGTGGCGAAGCTGAAGCCTCCACGCCCGGCATTTTCGTTTTATAAGGATCCCTGATGGACGCTAATGCCAGCTGGTATAACGCAGAGAGAGTGGCGTACAAGGGCAGCGTGGTGCTGCGCGACTGGATGGATCAGGGCGGCGCCCGCAAGAGCGCCATGACCACCGGCGATCTGTACAAAGAGCTGCTGCAGCAGGCCAGCGCAAAGTCTGGTGTGGCGGTCAACTGGAAGACCGCACTGCAGTGCTCGGTAGCATTTGCCTGCGCTCGGGCCATTGCTGAAGGCATTGCTCAGGTGCCGTTTAAGCTCTTTCTGGAGCGTGCGAATGGTGTCGGTAAGGATCCTGCAAAAAAGCATCCGCTGTACGACCTGATTGCCAATAAGCCCAACGATTGGCAAACCTCGTTCGAGCTGCGCGAGATGATAGGCCTGCACCTGTCATTCCGTGGCGGCTCATTCATTTACAAGGTGCGAGGCCTGCGAGGGCAGATCGTAGAACTGCTGCCTTTTGAGCCACAAATGGTCCGCACAGTACGTGACGGTTGGGACCTCAGCTACGAAGTGCACGCGGATGGCAAGATCATCAAGGTGGCCAAGGATGACATGTGGCACCTGCGCGGCATCTCATGGGATGGCGTGAACGGCCTTGATGTTATCAGGCTCGCGCGAGAAGCCATTGGCTTAGCCCTGGCTATGGAAGAGCATAGCGCTCGCATGTTCTCCAACGGCGCCAAGCCCGGCGGCGCCCTGATCACCGAGGCCACGTTGAAAGAAGACCAGGCCAAGCTGTTGAAGCAGATATGGGAGGAGCAGTACGCCGGCGCAAATAACCACTACAAGACAGCCGTTCTGTTCGGTGGCTTGAAGTGGGAACCGTTTGCCATGACTGGGGTTGACGCCCAACACCTGGAGCAGCGACGGCTGGCTGTGGAAGAGATCTGTCGATACTTCCGAGTCATGCCGATCATGGTGGGTCATGCTGACAAGTCTGCGACTTATGCAAGTGCAGAGCAGATGTTCCTGGCGCACGTGGTACACACCATGATGCCCTGGTATGCCCGGATCGAGAATTCGGCCGACGTGAACCTGCTGACGCAGGAGGAGCGACTCGGCGGCTATTACACCAAATTCATCGTACAAGCGCTGCTGCGTGGCGCCAGCAAGGATCGCGCAGACTTTTACGCCAAGGCGCTAGGCGCCGGTGGCACGCAGCCATTCATGACGGTAGATGAAATCCGGGGTCTGGAAGACCTCAACCCTTTCGGCGGTAAAGCTGCCGAGCTGGGCCAGCCAGGTTACGGTGCGCCTGGCACAACTCAACCTTCAGGAGATCCGAGCAATGCAAACTAACCGCAACCACCTCGAGGTGAAAGATCGGCCGACTGAAGCCCAGCACCTGGATTGCGGCCTGATCGAAGTCAAGCTGGCGCAAAAGGAAGATGGCACGCAAACCGACGAGATGATCTTCAGCGGCTACGCCTCCGTGTTCGGAAATAAGGACAGCTACGGCGATGTGATCATCAAAGGCGCCTTCAAGGATTCCCTGCGCGAAGCCAAGAAAACAGGCAACTGGCCAGCCATGCTGATGCAGCACGGCGGCTGGGGCATGGGCGCCGATGATATGACGCCGATAGGCATCTGGACCAGCATGGAAGAAGACGACGTCGGCCTGAAGGTGGAGGGCAAGCTGGCTGATACCGCTCGCGGCCGTGAAGCCTACGGCCTCCTCAAAATGACGCCACGGCCGGCAATCACCGGCATGTCCATCGGCTACTACGCCAAAGAGTTTGTGCTGGGTACGAAACCCGAAGAGCCTCGGCGCACGCTCAAGAAGGTCGACCTGGTGGAAGTCTCCCTGGTGACTTTTCCAGCCAACGGCAAAGCCCGTGTCCAGGACGTGAAAAGTGCGCCTGATATCCGAATTGCAGAGCAAGCCCTGCGTGAAGCCGGGTTCTCTCGTACCGAAGCCAAAGCCATTCTGGCCGGTGGCTTCAAATCCCTGCCTCAGCGTGACGCTGATGAGCCTGGTGATGTAAAGAGCTTGGTGGAGCAAATCGAAAAGAATATCGCTCTGCTGCAGTGCTGATAACTATGGAGATTTACCCGGCCCGCGAAAGCGGGTTTTTTAATTTCTGAAACCCGAAAAAAGGAATGATCATGAAACTCACGCGTTTGAATATCGTCGCAATCGGCGTCCTGCTTTGTGTGGCCAGTGTGTCCGCAATGGCTGGCGTCCCTCTCATTGGTCCTGAGCACTTGGCAGCCGGCCTTATGGTGCCTTTCGCCATCGGCGACACCGACATGAAGAACCTCCAGGGCTTGCTGGAAAAGCAGGGCAAGGCTTTCGAGGAATTCAAGACCGCCAACGACAAGCTGCTGGAAGCCAAGGCCGAAGGTAAAGCTGTTGCCGATCTGCAGGCGACTGTCGAAAAAATCAATGGTGACCTCACCCAGCTCGGCAAGGATATCGCTGAAGTGGCAAAGAAGGCCAACCGCCCACAGGTAGGTAACGGCGAAAGCAAGCTCAATGAAGAGCAGCTCGAGCATCGTAATGCCTTCCTGAATTTCCTGCGCAAGGGCGATATCTCGGGCCTTTCCGATCTGGAACGCAAGGCTCTGCAACGCGGCAGCGATGTCGATGGCGGCTATCTG
>DASTRT010000386.1:0-4611 GCA_035761085.1 Methylophilaceae bacterium | reverse complement strand
GTGGCTTACATAGCCAAAAAGGTCAAGGACAAGGTGAAGGGGCGCGTAGTGCGCAAGTTGCATCGCGTCTAGCACTATCCCCGCCAAACGTTACGATACTTCAAGGGCCTACACCATGTAGGCCTTTTCTTTTTTATTCCGCGGCCTAATAATGGATATGCGAGTTGCATAAGAACAATAACCGTAGCACCGCTGATTGGGAGTATGGATGTGGCCGCATAGCAATTACCGCCACGCGTTACGCAACACCGGCTGGATTCTTCTCTTCCTGATCGCCCTTCAGGTTGCAAGCGCCTTTTTACCCGAAATTGAAATGACGCATGGCATCGCCGGCTATGCGCCCCTGCACACCACACTCGAGGCCTTTGCCATCATCATTTCGATGATGGTTTTTGCGGTAGGCTGGACCACCTACGACAAGGGCAGGCCGGTCAGCCTTGTCTTCCTCGCCACCATCTTCCTGGGCGTGGGGCTGATTGACTTCATGCATGTACTTTCCTATGTCGGCATGCCGGACTTCATCACGCCGAATACGGCGGACAAGGCCATCAATTTCTGGCTGTCGGCACGCCTGCTCGATGCCTTCGGCCTGCTGGTTCTGGTGTTGTGGCCGTGGCCGAGCAGCTATTCGCCCACCTTGCGCTGGAAGATGCTGTTTACCGTGCTGGCTGCCGTGGCGCTGGTAGCCTGGATCAATCTGTTTCATGGCGACTGGGTGCCGCAATCCTACGTTCCAGGTCATGGCCTAACGGCTTTCAAGATCGGCATCGAATATGTGCTGGCGGGCATCTTCATTTTTATCGCCGTCGCCCTGCTCTACCAGATGCGCAAGCCGCGTGAATATGATGTAGTCGGGCTGTTTTCCGCGGTGTGCATCATGGCCATGAGTGAAATCTATTTCACGCTGTATGCAGATTTTACTGACCTCTTCAACCTGCTCGGTCATATCTACAAGGTGATTGCCTACGCCTTTATCTACCGTGGCATTTTCATCGCCAGCATCCGCATGCCCTATAGCCGCCTTACGGAATCGCGCAACCTGCTGCAGACCGTGGTGGACACCATACCGCTGCGTATTTTCTGGAAGGACAGCGAATCGCGGCTGCTCGGCTGCAACAAGGCCTTCGCACTGGATCTCGGCGTGAGTCGGCCACAGGAGGTGGTAGGCCGCAAGGAATCCGAGCTGATCCAGCCGGATCGCGCAGCTGCATACCGCATCGAAGACACGGAAGTCATGAGCAGCGGGATTTCGCATGTCACGCTTCGCAAGACCAGCCTCAAGACTTCAGGGGAGGAAAGATGGCTGCGCTCATCCAAAATACCGCTGCTGGATGCTTCGCAGGAGCCCATCGGCGTACTCGGGGTTTACGATGACGTTACCGAGCAGGTCAAGCTCGACGAGAAGCTCCACCTCTACCAAAGTCTCGTGGAATATTCGGCCGACCCGGTTGCCATCCTTGACCCGAAGGAGAATTTCCGCATCGTATATGCCAACAAGTCGGCATGCAAACACTTCGGCACGACAGTGGAGGCGCTTACTCGTACCCATGTGTGGGATTGGGACCCAAGCCTGGATCAGAAAAAGCTGGCGATATTCTGGCGCAACCTCAAGAACAACAAGAGTCTGTTATTCCAGAGCATGCATCGCAATACTTCGGGCCAGAACATACCGGTAGAGGTTTCGGCCAGCTACCTGCGCCATGAAGAGCAGGAACTGATTGCCGCCTACTTCCGCGACATTACGGAGCGCAAGGGGGCTGAAGAATCCATGAAACTGGCTGCACTGGTATACCAGAGCAGCAGCGAAGCCATGGCAGTGACTGATCCCGACGGCAACATCCTGGACATCAACCCCGCCTTCTCCGAAATCACCGGCTACAAGAAAGAGGAAGTGGTTGGCAAGAATGCCAATATCCTGAGCTCCGGCCGGCAGGACAATGCCTTCTACGAAGCCATGTGGAAGAGCATTAATAACACCGGCACCTGGCAGGGCGAGATCTGGAACCGGCGCAAGAACGGCGAAATCTTCGCCGAATGGCTGACCATCAATACCATCTATCATGAGAATGGCGAGCCATACCGCCGCGTGGAACTGTTCTCGGACATCACCAAACGCAAGGAAAATGAGCTGCTGATCTGGCAGCAGGCCAATTTCGATATCCTGACCGGTTTGCCCAACCGCAACATGTTTCACGACAGGCTGGAACGCGAGGTCAAGAAGGCCAACCGTAACCGGCAATCGATGGCGCTGATGTTCCTCGACCTCGATCACTTCAAGGACATCAACGACACGCTGGGTCACAGCATGGGCGATCTCATGCTCAAGGAGACTGCACGCCGCATTTCGAGCTGCATTCGTGAAACCGATACCGTGGCGCGGCTGGGAGGCGACGAGTTTACCGTCATCCTCAGTGAGCTGGACGACACCAGCAGCGTGGAGCGCATCTCCCAGGAGATCCTCAAGAAACTGGCCGAGCCGTTTCAGCTCGGGGAAAACCTCGTCTATATCACCGTAAGCATCGGGCTGACTTTCTACCCCGAGGATGCAGGCAACATCGAAGCCTTGCTCAAGAACGCAGATCAGGCCATGTACGCGGCCAAGAGCGAAGGTCGCAACCGGTTCAACTATTTCACCGCTTCCATGCAGGAAGCCGCTCAAATACGGCTGCGGCTGGCGACGGATCTGCGCATTGCGCTTTCCGAAAAGCAATTCCTGCTGTATTACCAGCCCATCGTCGAGCTTGCTTCCGGCGAAATCCACAAGGCCGAAGCGCTGATACGCTGGCAACACCCGGATAAAGGCCTGGTCAATCCCAACCAGTTCATCCCGGTCGCGGAGGAAACCGGCATGATCAACGAGATCGGCGACTGGGTGTTCCGCGAAGCAGCGAAGCAGGCGAAGAAATGGCGTGCCGACTATAGGGAGGACTTCAAGATCGGCATCAACAAGTCGCCGATCCAGTTCCAGCATGGCGGGACGCAATTGAGCTCGTGGTCGAATTATCTCAAGGAGCTTGGGCTGCCGGGCCAGGGCATTGTGGTGGAAATCACCGAAGGACTGCTGCTCGATGCCACCCCTGCGGTCAGTAAACAACTGCTGGAGATGAGCGAGGCCGGCATCGAAGTGGCAATTGACGATTTCGGCACTGGCTATTCCTCCCTGGCCTATCTCAAGCGCTTCGATATCGACTACGTAAAAATCGACCAGTCCTTCGTGCGCAACATGGAAAACAGCGAGAGCGACGTTGTGTTGTGCGAAGCCATTATCGTCATGGCGCACAAACTGGGGATGAAAATCATTGCGGAAGGCGTGGAGACCGAGGCGCAGCGCCAACTTCTGCTGAAGGCAGGCTGCGACTACGCGCAAGGTTTCCTGTTCTCACGGCCGGTGCCGCCCGAGGAATTCGAAAAGCTGCTCAGGCAGCCGGTAGGCGCCTAATCGTATTTGCGGAACTGGCCGACGACGACGCCGAAGATTTCCAGCTGGCCCTTGGGCCGAATGACGGGATAGGCCTTGTTGGCAGGCAGCAGCACGAAACCGCCCTTCTCGCGGCCCAGGGTCTTGAGGGTGAATTCATTGTCGACAATGGCGACGACGATATCGCCGATATTCGCCACCTGACGCTTTTCCACCACCACAACATCGCCCGGCACGATACCGGCATCGATCATGGAATCGCCCTTCACGGTGATCAGGACCGTCTGTGACGGCCGCTCCACCAGGTATTCATCAATGCTGAGGCTGTCGTGCCTATCCCCGGAAGCCACCGAAGGGAAGCCCGCCTGCACCGTGCTCTCGGCCAGCATGCGTTCGAAAAAACGCTTGCCCGGCTTCAGTCGCCGATCCGGCGCGGAGTCGAGGTAACCCTGCAGCTTGAGGCGGGCGACCAGCGCGGTTACCGCATTCTTGGATTTGAAGCCCAGCAGTTCCGCGATCGCGGCAAACGAGGGCAGTGTCTTGTGCAGGGCGTAGTAGTCCTGCAGTTTTCCCAGATAATCTTCATCATTGGCCATGCGCATAATATACTGTACGTTCGTACAAATTTCAAACACGCTTTCTTATGTGGCTTAAACACTGGAAAGCTGCATGGCCGAGCGTATACTGACCGGTATGGCGTGGTCCCCGGGCTACCCTTGAGAAAAACAAGAGTAAGGAGGAGCTGTGACAGATTCAGCATTCGAATGGCCGACGCCGCCCTACTTCAGTTTTGCACCCACTGACAAGACGGAAGGCCACGAGCCCTGCCTGATCTACTTCCGTGACGGCACCAAGCAGTTGGGCGGCCTGGAGCATTTTCAGCCCGGTGATGTCAGCATCGTCTTTCACCCGACACGCACCGAGACCCATGAAACCATCACGCTGGACCGCATCAAGAGCATGCGGCTGGTGCATCCGCTGCTGCTGACAGCCCAATCGGACGAATTGGCAGACCGTGCCGACGAGATTTTCCATGGCTCGGAAAAGCAATCCTTCCTGGTCGAATTCAACGACAACGAGGTCATGAAGGGCGAAACCGTGGGCTATTACATCGGCCGCATGGGGCTCTTCTTTTTCATGCCCAGCGTGGGCAAGAAAATCATCCGTTGCTTCGTGCCCTACGTTTCCATACG
>DASTRT010000385.1:0-7667 GCA_035761085.1 Methylophilaceae bacterium | reverse complement strand
TAAGAGTCTTCATTGATGAGCTCCGGCTGCTGCTGCAAGGCTTCATTGACCGCCTCTACTGTGCCTGAAAGCGGGGCATGCAGGTCGGAGCCGGTTTTCACTGATTCCACCAGTCCGCAGGGCTTTCCGACTTCGAGCTGCTGGCCCAATTGCGGGGTTTCTACGTACACGATATCGCCCAGCAGGTCTTGCGCATAATCGGTGATACCCGCAAGGCAGGTGCCGTCTTCCATGCGGCGCACCCACAGGTGTTCGGGGCTATAGTTCAGGTCTGTCGGTGTTTTCATGATTTTCTTGCAAAAAGATTATTCTCGCACAGACTGAGCTGCCTATTTAACAGGACAATAGTGTTGTATCCTTGCATGTCAATGAGAAAGATTTTAAAAAGAAGCTCTATCTTGATGACATATAGGAAGATTTTGTCTATCATTTTTTGCGTAACAACCGGGGAGATGGATATGCTGCGCAATGCTTTGTTGGTTTTTTTCACGTTGGGTCTGGTCATGCAGCCCACTTTCGTTTCAGCCGCCGACAAGAAGCCGGTCAAACATGTAGTGAGCAAGCACAAGCACAGCGTCATGCGCCTGGAAAAAGTCAATTACAAGCGCGACCCCGCCGCCAGTATCGGCATCCTGAAGCTGGCTTCTTCCAAGGCACTCATCGTCAACCAGGAAACCGGTGAAGTCCTGTACGGCAAGAGCGTGGATGAGCCAACGCCCATTGCATCCGTTACCAAGCTTATGACCGCCATGGTGGTGCTCGATGCAAAACTGCCGATGGATGAAGTCATCACGATCACCGATGAAGACGTGGATACCCTGAAGGGCACACATTCGCGTCTACGCATAGGTACGCAGCTCACGCGTGCGGAATTGCTGCAGATTGCCCTCATGGCCTCTGAAAACCGCGCCGCATCCGCGCTTGGTCGCACCTATCCAGGCGGCATGCCCGCGTTTCTCAATGCCATGCGTGCCAAAGCCACCATGTTGGGCATGACCCATACCCAGTTCTACGATGCCACCGGACTCAATAGCGCCAACGTCTCCACGGCAGAAGATCTGGTCAAGATGGTGCGCGCAGCCTACGAATATCCGGAAATTCGCAATGTCACCACCACTGCTTCGCATCAGGTGCCGGTCTATGGTGCAAGCAAACCCGTAAACTACCTGAATACCAATGTGCTGGTGCGCAACAGCGACTGGATTATCGGCCTGTCCAAGACTGGCTTCATCAACGAGGCAGGCCGCTGCCTCGTCATGCAGGCGGAAATCGCCGGCCAACCGCTGATCATTGTGCTGCTGGATTCGTGGGGTAAATATTCGCGTATCGGCGATGCCAATCGCATTCGCAAGTGGATTGAAACCAGCAACCCATTCCGCAATATGGGCTAGAGTAGAAATCAGATAAAGAAAAAAGCGGCTCAGGCCGCTTTTTTCTTGGCCGCGCTGGCGGTCTTCTTTTTGGCGGCTGGTTTCTTGCTGGCCGCCGCTTTCTTGGGCTTTGTCGTACCCGTGGTTCTCTTGCTCTTGGTTGGCGCTTCCTTGGCCGCTTTCTGTGCGATCAACTCCAGAGCTTCCTCCAGCGTCAACGACTCGGGTGTCTGACTGCGCGGCAGGGTCGCACGGATCTTGCCATGCTGGACATAAGGACCGTAGCGGCCTGAATAGATGGCCATGTTGCCGCCTTCGGGATGCTCGCCCAGTTCACGTAGTGCTACCGGCCCGGAATTGGCCTGTGCCAGCAATTCCACCGCGCGGTTCAAGTCGATATCGAATACGCTGTCTGACCGAGGAATGGATTTGAACTTGCCGTCGTGGTTGACGTAAGGCCCGAAACGGCCGATGTTGGCGATGATCTTCTTGCCGGTTTCCGGATGCAGACCGATGTCGCGCGGCAGTGCCAGCAACTTGAGCGCGATTTCTGGATTAACATCGGCCAGTGGAATTTCCTTTGGAATGCTGACCCGCTTGGGCTTCTTCTTGGCGTCTTCGCCCTGTTGTCCTACCTGCAGATAGGGGCCATAAGGGCCGTTCATGAGCAGGATTTCCTTGCCGCTTTCTGGGTCGGTGCCGATCACGGCGGGCTCATTGCTCATCGCTTCGCCGTTGATGTTGCGCGTGTAGTCGCACTCCGGATAACCGGAGCAGCCAATGAAGCGGCCGCGCTTTCCCAAGCGTGAATGCAGCGGCTTGCCGCATTTTGGGCAATCTTCGCCGATGGCTTCCTGCGTGATTTCCGCCCGGTCGATATTGGCCTTGTCGCTGATCTGGCTGTTGAAGCCCTTCCAGAATTCGTCGAGCACCGGAATCCACTCGCGTTCGCCCTCGGCAATATCGTCGAGCTCGTTCTCAAGGTTGGCGGTGAAGTCGTAATCCACGTAGCGCGTGAAGTGCTCGGTCAGGAATTTGTTGACCACACGGCCCACATCCGTTGGTATGAAGCGCTTCTTGTCGAGCACCACGTATTCACGGTCCTGCAGCGTGGAGATGATGCTGGCGTAGGTGGAAGGCCGGCCGATGCCATACTCCTCCAGCGCCTTGACCAGGCTGGCTTCCGAGTACCGCGGGGGCGGTTCGGTGAAGTGCTGCTCGCCGAAAATCTTTTCCACATCGAGCACTTCGCCGGTTTCCAGGTTGGGCAGCTTGCTTTCGCCTTCTTCCTCAGTATCGTCCTGGCCTTCCATGTAGACGGCGATAAAGCCCGGGAAAATCATGGTCTGCCCCGTCGCGCGAAACAGGTTGGCGTCGGAGCCGACAGCGAGGTCGATGCTCACGGCGTCGAATTTGGCAGGTGCCATCTGACAAGCCAGCGCGCGCTTCCAGATCATCTCATAGAGGCGAAACTGCTCGGGTGTCAGGTATTGGCGCAGGCTGTTGGGCGTGCGGGTGATGTCCGTGGGGCGTATCGCCTCGTGGGCTTCCTGCGCATTCTTGGCCTTGGTCTTGTACATGATGGGCGACTTCGGCAGGTAGTCCGCCTCGAAATTGCGCTTGATGTAGTCGCGGATCTGCATCACCGCTTCGGTCGCCAGGCTGAACGAATCGGTACGCATGTAGGTGATGAGACCCACCGTGCCGCTGCCGATATCGATACCTTCGTAAAGCTGCTGTGCGATGCGCATGGCACGACTGGTGGTGAAGCCCAGCTTGCGTACGGCTTCCTGTTGTAGCGTCGACGTGGTGAACGGCGCAGCGGGACTGCGGTTTTTCTGCTTCTTTTCCACGCGCAGCACGGTGGTTTTGCCGGCGCTGGCGACCAGCAGCCGGCCCACGATCTCTTCCTGCTGGGCCTGGTTGGTCACCGTGAACTGCTCGACCTTGTTGCCGTCCAGCTGAATCAATCTCGCATCAAACCTGTTCTGCTGCTTGCGCGATTCCAGGTGAATGGTCCAGTACTCCTGGCTCTTGAATGCCTCGATTTCCAGTTCGCGTTCGACGATCAGGCGCAAGGCCGGACTTTGCACGCGCCCGGCGGATAGGCCGCGGCGAATTTTCTTCCACAGCAGTGGCGACAGGTTGAAGCCGACCAGGTAATCCAGGGCGCGGCGTGCCTGCTGGGCATTGACCAGCGGCATGGAAATATCGCGAGGCGAGGCGATGGCCTCGTTGACCGCGTTCTTGGTGATTTCGTGAAATACCACGCGCTTGATCGGCTTGTCCTTGCCGATCTTCTTGCTCTTGAGTATCTCGGCGATATGCCAGGAAATGGCCTCGCCCTCGCGGTCCGGGTCGGTCGCCAGGTACACGGCATCGGCTGACCTGACCGCCTTGGCAATGGCATCGACGTGTTTCGCGTTGCGTTCGATGATTTCGTATTTCATGGCGAAATCCTGGTCGGGGTCGACCGCGCCGGTCTTTGGCACGAGGTCGCGCACATGGCCGTAGGAAGCCAGCACTTCATAGCCGCTACCCAGATATTTCTTCAGGGTCTTGGCCTTGGACGGCGATTCGACAATCAGCAGTTTCGACATGCGATGGGCTTGATATCAAGTGAATGTAAGTGCGGCAGATAATAAGAGCAAACCGCCTGTCAAGGGAAGGGGAGTGCTCTTAAATACCTTGAATAAGGTAAGAAATGCCGGCAGGAGTTCCCGGCTATGCGGTCTTGCGCTTGAATTCGATGCGATTGCCCTCGCTTGCAGCGAGCGTTAGTGCCGCACTGTCTTCCTTGGCAATATCGCCGAATAGCGGGTCTTCATCTTCTGCCCTGGCATTGGAAAGCCCCTTGAAATCGTACAGCGCGAAATCCGCCAGATGGGATGGCTCGACATTGGCAATGGCACGGAAGATGTTGTTTACGCGCCCCGGTTGTTCGCGTTCCCAGGCGTGCAGCATGTCCTTGACCTTCTGCCGCTGCAGATTCTCCTGCGAACCGCAAAGGTCGCACGGGATGATGGGGAATTCCATGGTGCGCGCGTAGCTGGCGATGTCCTTTTCCGTGCAGTAGGCCAGCGGGCGGATGACGATGTGCTTTCCGTCATTGGTGGCGAGCTTGGGCGGCATGGCCTTGAGCTTGGCGCCGAAGAACATGTTGAGGAACAGGGTTTCAACGATGTCGTCGCGGTGGTGTCCCAGCGCAATCTTGTTGGCGCCCAGCTCTTCTGCCGTGCGGTAGATGATGCCGCGGCGCAGGCGCGAACACAGCGAGCAGGTGGTTTTGCCCTCTGGAATCTTTTCCTTGACGATGGAGTAGGTGTCCGCCTCGACGATGCGATACTCGATACCGAGCTTCTCCAGGTACTCCGGGAGCACATGCGCCGGGAAACCTGGTTGCTTCTGATCCAGGTTCATTGCGATGAGCTTGAAATTGATTGGCGCGCGTTCCTGCAGCGCCAGCAGCAGCATGAGCAGGGTGTGCGAATCCTTGCCGCCGCTCATGCAGACCAGCACGGTGTCGCCGTCTTCTATCATGTTGTAGTCGCCGATGGCCTTGCCGGTTGCGCTGATGAGGCTGTTACGCAGGCGCTGGAAATTGGCGGAAACGTTGTCGGGAAAGTGTTTCATAGAATTCACAGGTTGAGTGAGCGCCCACCATCGACCGCAATGACCTGGCCGGTAATGAACGGCGCATCCTGGATCAGGAAGCGCACCGCTTTGGCCACGTCGTCGGCTTCGCCTAGGCGTTTCAGCAAGGTCTGTGAAATCACGCGCTGGCGATACACGGCGTCGAACTGCGGGTTGTCTTCCGGCCACATCACGGGGCCGGGAGCGACTGCATTGACCCGTACTTCCGGCCCCAGTTCCTGCGCCAGCGATTTGGTCAGGGTAACCAGTCCGGCTTTGGCCACGCTATAGACGATGTAGCCCTTTTTGGGCCGTTCCACGTGCATGTCGGTGATATTGATGATGCAGCCGTTCCGTTTGCGCAATTCGGGTCCCGCGGCCTGTGATAAAAACAGCGGCCCCTTGAGGTTGGAGCCGATCAGGTCTTCCCACTGCTCTTCGCCGATTTCGCCCAGTTCCGTTGCGTAATAGGTCGAAGCATTATTGATGAGCACATCCAGACGGCCGAAGTGGGAAATGGTTTCCTGCACCAAGTTGGGCAGCATGGCGAGGTTGAGCAGGTCGCCTTGGATGATGGCCGCCGAATTCTTGCGCTGCAGGTTGAGTTCCGACTGCAAGGCGCGCGCTTCCCCCGCAGAGCTACGGTAGTGGATCATGAGGTTAGCACCGGCGGCATGCAGTAGGCGGCAGATGGATGCGCCCACGCGTTTGGCGCCGCCCGTGATCAATACGACTTTGTTTTCGAGATTGGTATCCAAGCTGAATCCGTTGTTGTTGGCCGCGAAAATGGCTGCAGCCATTATAATCCAGACTGACCATGGCCGCCCCCTTGCCCCTTCCCGATTCCGAAGCCCTTGCCCATAGCCATCGGCTCGTCCAGATGATCTGCAGCGAGATTGAAGCTTCAAATGGCTGGATCGATTTCGCGCGCTACATGCATCTGGCCCTGTATAGCCCAGGCCTGGGCTACTACGCGGGTGGCGCCAAGAAATTCGGCATGGCCGGAGATTTCGTCACGGCCCCCGAAATGTCGCCCTTGTTCGGCCAGACCTTGGCGCGCCAGGCAGCGCAGGTGCTGCAGCAAACCCGAGGTAGCTTGCTGGAACTAGGTGCTGGCACCGGCAAGCTATGCGTCCATCTGCTGCTGGAATTGCAGAAGCTGGATGCGCTGCCCGAGCAGTACCTGATCCTGGAAGTGAGCGCTCATTTGCGCGAAGTGCAGCAGCAGACCTTGCGCGAGAGATTGCCCTCAGAGCTGTTCTCCTGTGTGCAATGGCTGGATCGGCTACCCGAAAACTTTAAAGGTCTGGTGCTGGCAAACGAGGTGCTGGATGCCTTGCCCGTGCGCCTCGTTCAGACAGCTGATAGGGGGATACGGGAACTGGGCGTGGCCTGTGGGGGTGAAGTGTTTCGCTGGCAAGAGCATGAAATAACTTCCAACGCATTAAAGGAAAAAGCCGCTGCACTGAATCTTCCGGCGGGCTACAAAACCGAGATCTGTCTTGCCATTGACGGGTTGATGGCAAGCCTGGCGAATGTGCTGGAGCAGGGCGTGTTGTTGTTGATCGACTATGGCTTTTCGCGCCATGAGTATTATCATGCGCAGCGCAGTGAAGGCACATTGATGTGCCACTACCGCCATCACGCCCACGGCGATCCTTTTCTATATCCCGGACTGCAGGATATCACTGCCCATGTGGATTTCACGACAGTGGCCGAGGCGGGTGTGGTCAATGGGCTGCAATTGATCGGTTTTTGCAGCCAGGCACAGTTCCTGATCAACTGCGGTATCACCGGATTGCTGCAGCAAGCCTCACCCTCGAATATTGCAAGTTATGCAGCAGTAGCTGCGCAAGCGCAGAAGCTGCTGTCGCCCGCGGAGATGGGAGAGCTGTTCAAGGTGATTGCGCTGGGCAAGAACTGTAACGAGCCGCTGATTGGATTCGTCCAGGGCGACAAACGACACAAGCTTTAATCGGGCATCATGACGACAAAAGAAAACGAAGACATCAAGAAACGCTCCATCCGCAGTTTCGTGCTGCGCCAAGGGCGCCTCACCACGGCGCAAGAGCGCGCGCTGGAAACCGAAATGCCGAAATACGGCATTGCTTACGGTCCCCGGCAGCTGGATCTGAACGCGGTGTTCGGACGGGCCGAAAGTCGGAAGATAGTGGAAATCGGTTTCGGTATGGGCGAAACCACGGCACACATTGCCGAGCAGCATCCCGAGTGGGATACCCTGGGCATCGAAGTACACACGCCCGGCGTCGGCAGCCTGCTCAAGCAGGTCAGTGAGCGCGGGCTCACCAATGTTCGCGTGATCCAGCATGATGCCGTGGAAGTGCTCAAGCACATGATCGCCGACGGCAGCCTGGACGGTGTGCACATTTTCTTTCCTGACCCTTGGCACAAGAAACGCCATCACAAGCGCAGGCTGATTCAGCCAGAATTCGTGAAGTTGTTAAGCAGCAAGCTCAAACCGGGTGGCTATCTGCATGCAGCCACGGACTGGCAGGAATACGCGGAGTGGATTCTGGAAATCCTGAAGACGGAGCCGCTGCTGGAGAATAGCGCAGCCGATTACGCGCCCAAGCCGGATTACCGGCCGCTGACCAAGTTTGAAAAACGCGGTTTACGGCTGGGGCATGGGGTCTGGGACATCCT
>DASTRT010000384.1:0-4006 GCA_035761085.1 Methylophilaceae bacterium | reverse complement strand
GCCGATCCTGCCCATCACCGAAGTGAAGAGTGCCTATTACCTGCGCATGCGCATGCTGGACAAGCCGGGAGTGCTGGCCGATGTGACGCGTATCCTGGGCGACCGCGGCATCTCCATCGACGCCATGATCCAGAAGGAACCGGCCGAGAACGAGGCTGAAGCCAACATCATCATCCTGACGCATGTGACGGTGGAGAAGACGATGAACGAGGCTATAGCGGCGCTCGAGGTGCTGCCGGCGATTGACGGCAAGGTGATGCGGATTCGCATGGAAGAACTGGGCAAGTAACCTTAGGGTGTCATTCCAGCGAAAGCTGGAATCCATGCTTTCATGCAACCATGCGTCTATATGCTGGCGAGCAAAAAACATGGGACGCTTTATGTCGGCGTAACCTCAGACTTGCTGAAGCGGGTCTGGGAACACAAGAACGACGTAATCGAGGGTTTTACAAAAAAGTACGCGGTGCATGACCTGGTGTGGTTCGAGATGCATGACGACATGCAAGCTGCGATTGTCAGAGAGAAGAATATCAAGGCGTGGAAACGTGCCTGGAAGATCGAGTTGATCGAGCAAGCCAATCCGGAGTGGATTGATTTATACAATAGTCTGGTTTGAATGGATTCCAGCTTTCGCTGGAATGACGGTTTAGCAAATATGCGATATATCAGTACGCGTGGTAATTCACCAACGCAAACTTTCACTGAAATTCTACTCGGCGGCCTCGCGCCCGACGGCGGCCTCTACCTGCCGGAAGCCTATCCGCAGTTCAGCGATGCCGACCTGACCGCCATGCGCGGCATGAATTACCGCGACTTGGCCTACACCATCCTTTCTCGGCTGGCGGACGACATCCCTCCGGCTGACCTTCGTGCCATCGTAGACAAGACCTACACCGCCCAGGTCTACAAGCATGTGCGTGCGGGGCAGAATGCCGACGACATCACGCCCACGCTGAAGCTGGAAGACGATCTCTACCTGCTGTCACTGTCGAGCGGCCCGACACTGGCGTTCAAGGATGTTGCCATGCAGTTGCTGGGCAACCTGTTCGAGTATGTGCTGGACAAGGTCGGCCAGGAGATCAACATCCTGGGTGCGACCTCGGGTGATACCGGCTCGGCTGCCGAATACGCCATGCGCGGCAAGAAGGGCATCCGCGTTTTCATGCTGTCGCCATACCAGAAGATGAGCCGCTTCCAGACCGCACAGATGTTCAGCCTGCAGGACCCGAACATCTTCAACATTGCCGTCAAGGGCGTGTTCGACGATGCGCAGGACATGGTCAAGGCCGTGTCTAACGATGCCGCATTCAAGAAGCAGTACAAGATCGGCGCGGTCAATTCCATCAACTGGGCACGCGTCGCGGCGCAGATCGTTTATTACTTCAAGGGCTATTTCGCTGTCACGCAAACTAATAGCCAGAAGGTCGATTTCTCGGTGCCCTCAGGCAATTTCGGTAACGTATGCGCTGGTCATATCGCCCGCATGATGGGCCTGCCGATTCGCAAATTAGTAGTAGCGACCAATGAAAACGACGTGCTCGATGAATTCTTCAAGACCGGCGTCTATCGTCCGCGCGGCTCGGCCAATACCTACCACACTTCCAGCCCGTCCATGGACATCAGCAAGGCCTCCAACTTTGAGCGCTTCGTGTTCGACCTGACCGGCCGTAATACTGGCAAGATGCGCGAGCTGTGGGGCAAGGTGGACCAGGGCGGTGCGTTCGATCTCAAGGCGGACGGCCTGTTCGACAAGGTGGCAGACTACGGTTTCGTTTCAGGCTCCAGCAGCCATCAGGACCGCATGCAGACCATCCGCCAGGTCAATGAACAGTATGGCGTGACCATCGACACCCACACGGCAGACGGCTTCAAATCGGCACTGCAATACCGCGAAGCCGGCGTGCCCATGCTGGTGCTGGAAACGGCGTTGCCCGCCAAGTTCGAAGATGCCATCATGGAAGCGCTGGGCAGTCGGCCAGAACGTCCCGCCGACCTGGTCGGACTGGAAGACTTGCCGCAGCGCTTCGACGTGATGGAAGCCGATGCTGCTGCCATCAAGCAGTACATCGCCGAACACATTCGATAAGGAGCCAACCGATGAAGGTCTACCAGGACTTGATGCGCCACGTGCTGGAACACGGCCACAAGAAGGAAGACCGTACCGGCACCGGCACCTTGTCCGTCTTCGGCTACCAGATGCGCTTCGACCTCAGCGAGGGCTTCCCGCTGCTGACGACCAAGAAGGTCCACCTCAAGTCCATCATCCACGAGCTGCTGTGGTTCCTGCAGGGCAGCACCAATATCAAATATCTCAAGGACAACGGCGTTACCATCTGGGACGAATGGGCTGACGAGAACGGCAACCTGGGCCCGGTCTACGGCTACCAGTGGCGCAACTGGCCCAAGCCAGACGGCGGCCATATCGACCAGATCACCCAGGTGGTGGAAGCCATCAAGAAGAACCCGGATTCGCGCCGCCTCATCGTTTCCGCCTGGAATGTGGCCGACGTCGACAAGATGAAACTGCCGCCATGCCACGCCTTTTTCCAGTTCTACGTAGCGGATGGCAAACTGTCCTGCCAGCTCTACCAGCGCAGCGCCGATATCTTCCTCGGCGTGCCGTTCAATATCGCCTCCTACGCGCTGCTGACCATGATGGTGGCGCAGGTGTGCAATCTCAAGCTGGGTGATTTCGTGCATACACTGGGCGATGCACACCTCTATCTCAACCACCTCGACCAGGTGCGCGAGCAGCTATCGCGTACGCCGCGTCACCTCCCCATAATGCGCATCAATCCGGATGTGAAGGATATCTTCGGCTTCAGGTTCGAAGACTTCACGCTGGAAAACTACGACCCACATCCCGCCATCAAAGCGCCGGTCGCCGTCTAGCATTACAATTTTTTTCAAAGTTTGCTGCTTTGGCTGAAGCCGAAGCGCGACCGGAAGCTTTCTTTTCCCTCTCAGCGACATAGCCCGGAAGGGCTTCAGCCAGTGCGATTCAGGCTGAAGAATTCATTGGTGGAAAGCGTTTCTTAGCGAACATACACCAGCCCAGCCGCCTCGGTACTTTCGTTACTTCCAAGCCAAACAGGAAGCGGGGATATGCAAGGGTTCTCAAGCCATTTCATCGATCGGGACACCGCAAGACATGCTGTCGAGTTGTGTCTGCCCATGATCAATGCCGCCATGCAAAGCCGGGAAGCCGGTGCCAGCGGATTTCTCTATATCGTCATCATGCGCCCGGGATTCACCCCAGCGGATGGCAGCTTCAAGGAAGCCATCCTCTATGAGCATGCCGTAGGCGACACCTCCAAGTGGGATGCCGACTACGGCGTATTCGCGCGCGGCAAGGCCGAAGTCAGCTGGCGTACCGGCATGGATACCCGCCTGGTGAAGGAAACGAGGCCGCACCTTTATGCCAGGGGCGATTCACTGCTGCAGGGCGGCATCGTGCTGCATGACCTGGTGGTGGCAGTCAGCGGCGCCGACCCATGGTTCGACGAAGCATTTGCCGGCTCCGTAATCATGATGCTGCGCGCGCTTGCAGCCAAGAAGCTGGCAGACCAGGGCAATCAGCCATGGCTGGCAACGGCATGAGGAAGGGAAAAGCATGCTGAAAGTTGCCCTCATCAGTGAACATGCTTCGCCGCTGCCAATCCCTGGCAGCATCGACTGCGGCGGGCAGAATGTCTACGTCGCCCACCTCGCCATGCAGCTAGCCCAGCTGGGATACGAAATTGATATTTTCACCCGCTGCGACAGCCCCAGCCAACCTGAAGTGCTGGAGTGGAAACCCGGTATTCGCGTCGTGCATGTGCCGGCCGGCCCTGCTCGCTTCGTGCCCAAGGAGCAGTTGCTGCCCTACATGGACGAATTCATCAGCTTCATGATCGACTTCGCCGAAAGCCAGCCGGTGCCGTACGACCTCATGCATGCCAATTTCTTCATGTCGGGTCTGGTGGCGCAGCGCGTGAAGCAGGCGCTGGATATCCCCTATGTCATC
>DASTRT010000383.1:0-3158 GCA_035761085.1 Methylophilaceae bacterium | reverse complement strand
GTGATTATGCGCAGCATTATTTTTTCAAAGTCAGGCCTGCCTCCCCCGTATTGACCCAGCTCTCCAGTTTATGCACCTTGGGCATTGCCACGGCACAGATATATGGCTGGTTCGGGTTCCGTGCCGCATAGTCGTGGTGGTAGGCTTCCGCCTCGTAAAAGAGGTGGTTCGGCTCGATCGTTGTGACCACAGGGCTGCCGAATACATTTTCACGGTTGTGCTGGTCGATATAATGACGGGCAATTTCTGCCTGCCGCTCCGTCTGGGGAAAAATCGCCGAGCGATACTGCGTGCCCATGTCATTGCCCTGGCGGTTCAATTGGGTGGGATCATGGGCGACGCCGAAAAACACCTGCAATAACTCCCCATAGGTCAAACGGGACGGATCGTATTCGATACGGATGGCTTCCGCATGCCCGGTGCGGCCGCTACAAACTTTCTCATAGGTGGCGGTCTGTGCATCGCCGCCGGCGTAGCCCGGTTTGACGCTCAAGACTCCTTCGAGTGCAAGGTAAACGGCCTCGGTGCACCAGAAACAGCCTCCTGCCAGAACAGCTACAGCACGCGTGGAGGTGTTGCTGAGAGGTTCGTCATCGACTGGCTTCGGGATCATAAGGCGGCCTTTGGTTTAAACAGTGCTCGAATCCCAATTTTAGCGCCACCTCGCCACAAAGCGAACCCCCTTGACGCTACACTAGCCTGCCCGATCTATTGCCTGGCTACCGATATGAGCGGCGCTCTCGGGATCCCCAGGAACGGGGAAGGG
The DNA here is from genome assembly GCA_035761085.1 of Methylophilaceae bacterium. Classification (GTDB taxonomy): domain Bacteria; phylum Pseudomonadota; class Gammaproteobacteria; order Burkholderiales; family Methylophilaceae; genus DASTRT01. The sequence continues at coordinate 2,392 of DASTRT010000383.1, read as the reverse complement.
CTGGCGAACTAACTGTAACGCTTTTGGGCGGCATTGTCCTTTCTTGCTTTTTCCCAATTGTGCGAGAAAGTGAATTGCTCGCCACCCAACATACGTATGGGTGGCGCTTCACTCAGACGGCGGTTGTTTCGGGGCTTGCGCCCCTGGCAGCACCGCCGCCCGGGAAGAACGCCTTTTCACATCTACGGTCCCGGGGCGTGAACCCCGGGGCGCAGCAACAGGAAACAGGCCAGCGTCTCCGAACCGTGCGCATCGGCATCCAACCGATGGCCACACGGCGGGCATTTGAAGAACGCTGACCGTCGCATCCGCTTGTCCACCCTTGAGTGGATCTCGCAACTGGTCGACGAGTAATACGCCGGCACCTTGATCAACAGCCGGCCCAGCCACGCCAGCGCCGCATCCAGCCGCGCGTTGAACTGCCCCTGTGCCCCGGCGTCGATCATCTTGTTGAAGGTGCGCCCCTTGTAGGTTGGACTGAGCCGCTCCTCCGTTACAATATCCAGCGCCTCGCGCACCACTACCGCATCATACTTCTCCACCAGCTCGACGATCCGGTTCACCACATAGCCGAACCAGGATTTTTTCACCGCCCTGATCTTCGCATACTGCTCCAGCCGGAGCTGCTTGAGGTGGCGGATGTTGGCCAGCAGGCCGAAGAAGCGGCCGTGCAACCGGCGGGCCACGGGATCAATCGGCAGCCAGTCCTCGGGCACCCATGCGTCCTTTGGCAACCCCATATGCCCCATGAGGTTGGCCTTGATGCGCTCCAGGCGAAGATAGCTGCGATCAATCTCGCTGCGGAGCTGATCGATCTTCCTGGCGTGCAGATAGACGTGGTCGAGGAATGGCTTGCCGTCCCAGTGCTGCTGGTGCACGGTCTGGTCCATCGGATGGTGGTGCGCCTGGTAATACTGCTTCGTCTCCTCCTTGTTCAAGGTCTGCAAATATTCGGCCGCATCCGGGTCAATGAGCCGGTCGCGGCGTACGATACTGACCGAACCGGTATGCCGGTAGCCGAAGTCATCGGCCAGGATATGCGGATACTGGTTGATATCGGCCAGCGAGGTAGCCGGTTTGCGTTTGGCCGTTACCACCCGCACCCCGACCCAGTCCGGGCCGATTTCCAGGATCAATGATTGGGCCGTGAAGTCCCGGGGCTGTTTGAACAGGCGGGTGGCCAGTTCCGCCATCAGGGTCAGGTCCAGCCGCACGGCCCTGGCAAAGGCCAGCAGCGGATTGGACAGGTAGAGCACCGCCTGACAGAAGCCCTTGCCTTTGGCGATGATCGCCTCACCGCCCTGCTGCAACTGCTGCAGGGCAATGCCGCTGCCCCTCGGTGTGCGAATGAGATGGCAGTTTAAATGGATCTGCACGACGTGGCGCTGGTCGCGGCCGAACACCGGCAGCCGGTGCTTTCTCAGCACCAGGCGATGGATTTCGGCGAGGATGGCGACCTGGTTGGCGGTCAGCCCGGTGGTATTCCGCTCCACCAGTACCCGCCTGAACAACGCGACCGTATCCGCGAAACCGGTATCCTCTGTCGCCGGCACTGCCTTCAGGCCTTCCAGTTCAGCCGTTGTCACCCGCGCCTGGATGGCGGTTGGAATATTGTAGAAAATCCGGCCCACTTGCTCGACAGTGCGCTGGTTGTCCGCGATGCGACTGTCGACATGGGCCAGGCGGCCGACCAGGCAGCAAAGGAATTTATTATGGGCATTGTTGACGGCGGTGCGGGCATGCATGCGCGCCGCTTCGATGTAACAGGAATTGAGCGTCCTGATGGCGCTTTGCACCGGCAGCATGGCCTTGTCCACGGCCGCACCGCTGCCATCTTCAAAGAGCGGGTCGGCGACAAAGGCCGCTTTGGCCATTTGATTGGCGGCGTCAATCATGCATTGGCGAGCGCGGGCAAAATGATCCCGGTCCTGCGGTGGCAATTCTGCCAGCAGGAGGGAAACAGCCTTGTGCAGGGCGTTTTTGTTGGGACGGTGCCGGTAGGGCATGATGCTCCAGGATCAATTCGTTCTTAATTAATTGGAGACGGTCGTTCGCAGAAAGTTTCACCTCTGCTGGAAATTTTGACTGGCGTTGGCGCAATTCCTCTCCATCCAATCGCTTATGCGATATGGATGGAGTCTCCTTGCGCTTCAGGATGAAAGCAGCCATGGGCCTTTACCCTGGCCGGGCCTGGTCTGGCATCAACGGATCATTACGGAAAATTCTGTATTCATAATTGCAGAGCAAGTTTCGAAGGAAGCCTGATAATGTACCGCGCCTATCTCGATTCAGCCTTCATGGCCATGCAGGATTTTGAGCTGGAATTCCGGCAACAATGGAAGGTGGATCATCCCGAGGGATGACCGCCGCTCGCATTCGCCGCGCGCGACCC
>DASTRT010000382.1:0-2098 GCA_035761085.1 Methylophilaceae bacterium | reverse complement strand
AGCATGCAGCAGAGGTCAAGGCCGATACCGGCGGGTTCGCCGGAAGTCACGACAATGCGGGGAAGTGCAGCGCTCATGATGGCGCCTGGTTAGTACTTGTCTTCGAGGCGCAGCTCGACGTAGGCGCGGTCACGCAATTCGCGTACCCAGTCCTGGTAGGCTTCCTCGGACTTGCGCGCGCGGATTTCCTGCCGTGCCTTGAGGCGCGCGGCTTCCTTGGTCATGTCCTGTTTGCGTCGCTCGAGTACTTGGATCAGGTGGAAGCCGAAGGGTGAGCGCACTGGTTCGCTGATCTCGCCGGGCTTCAATGCGTTCATGGCCTTTTCGAAGGCCGGGACTGTGTCTCCTGGGTTGACCCAGCCCAGATCCCCGCCATTGGCGGCCGTGCCGTCCTCGGAATACTGGCGCGCCATCTCAGGGAAATCAGCGCCGCCATTGACCAGCCGTTCCCGGATGGACTCCAGTTTGTGCTTGGCTTCATCCTCTGAAGTGATTTCATTGAGCTTGATCAGGATATGGCGCGCATGCGTTTGTTCGACCACCAGCGGTGATGAGCCGCCACGACGATTGGTCAGTTTGAGTATGTGGAAGCCATTCGGGCTGCGCAGAATAGGCGAGACGTCGCCCGGCTTCATGGACTTCAACGCATCCAGGAACAGGGCGGGAAGCTGGGTCGAGGTTTTCCAGCCCAGACTGCCGCCTTCCAGGGCGTTCGGTGCATCGGAAAAGTTGGCCGAGACTTCCGAGAAACTGGCGCCGCCCTGGATCTGTTTCAAGGCCTGTTCTGCCTTGGCCTTCAACTTCTGTAATTCTTGCGGTGAGCCTTCCTCGGGCGCCTGAATCAGGATGTGCGAGACCTCGTATTCATCCTGGTCTTCGTCCTGCCGGGCGGCTTGCGTGATCAGGAAGTTGTCGATTTCTGCTTCGGTCACGTTGATGCGGTTGTCCACTTCGCGCTCGCGTAACCTGGCGAGCAGGATTTCATTACGGATGTCTTCTCGAAAGGTGGCGAACGGAATGCCTTGCTCTTCCAGCGTCTTCCTGAATTCAGGCACGTCCATCTTGTTCTGCTCGGCAATGCGCTCTATGGTTTTGTCGAGCTGGATATCATCGACCCGCAGGCCAGTCTGCGCCGCATATTGCAGCTGCAGGCGGTCGTTGATGAGGCGCTCCAGAATCTGCTTTTGCAGAACGTCCTGGGGAGGCAGTGCTACGCCTTTTTTTTCCAGCTGTGCACTGACGACATTGATCTTGTCCTGCAGCTCTTTTTCGGTAATTACGGCTTGATCGACGACCGCTACGATGCGGTCCACCTTTTCCACTTCTTTACAAGCTGCCTGGCTGGATACGACAAGAGCGATGGCCAGGAATGCGAAATTCAGGAATTGTTTGGCACGCGGCAGATACATTAATTGCTACTCATAAGGTTGCTGTTGGAAAGTCGGGATGGTGGAGCTGCTGGCATAGCCGGGAATGCTGCGTTCCAATAACCTGAGCGGGTTGGAGCCTATGGAGGCGATGCCGCCCAGTTCAAGCTGGAAGAACAATGCGTAGTTGGCGTTCGCCGTCAGGGTAGATACTCGCTGCATGACTGCTCTGGCCTGCCAGCATCCAGCGTTGTACTCGACACCGGCCAAGCTTTCAATCGGCTGATCCTCACGGATGGAATAGTTCCAGCGTCCTACTCCATACCACTGCGGAGCAAGAGGCCACTGCCCTGAGACATCGATCTGCTCCAGGCGTTCCTTGGTAAAGCGATAGCTGAGGTTCAACGCCTTGCCGGGCTCGGGATTATAACGAGCACCAATATTAGACTTGGTTGTCCGGTTCGCATCGGTGTCGTATTGCCAGGCCAGGTCCAGGTTCCAGAAATTGAGCAGACGGGCGGTCAAGGCGGTCACGATGTCCGATGAGTTGCTGGTGCGCCGTTCGGCGCCCGGAATAAATACCTTCTGGTCGGTGAAGTAGAAGCGCTGACCGATGGTGGCAGCCAGCCGCTGGATACCTGTCTTCTGGTCGATCAGGCGAGTGGTCAACGCCAGGCTTAGCTGATTCGCATTGTTGATGCGGTCGTTGCCAACGAACTGGTTTTCAAGAA
>DASTRT010000381.1:0-4635 GCA_035761085.1 Methylophilaceae bacterium | reverse complement strand
CTACCCAGCCCATTTCCGTCATTGCCTGGATCGCCTTGCGCCAGGTGGCGGAAAGTTCGGCCAGGGCCGATTCCCCCAGCTCGCCGAGTTCCAGCAACGCGGTATAAACGCGCCTTTGCAAGGCAGAACGGGCGGGGATGGTCTCCACTCCCGCTGCATGTCCGGCCTCGGTCAAACAATAGGCGAACTGCTTGCGCGCCTGCGCGGGTTCCGTCTGCCGCAAGCGAACCGGCAACACGGAAAGCAGCGCCTGGCCGAAAGGGTACTGGTAATAGTCTGCACAAAATTTGAGCAGACGGAACAGTTCCGCGTTGAGCGGCGGCTCGTCGGTGAAAGCCTTCAATATGGGCTTGAGCTTCTCCGGCGTAAATTCGCTGGTATCAACAATGGCCGCGACGATGCCCACTTGCTTGCGCGGCCCAAAGGAGACGATTACGCGCTGGCCGACCGCCACCTCGAATCCGCCATCCAGGTAGTCGAATAGCGTATCCAGCGGCACATCCAGCGCGACCTTGAGGATGCGGGAATCAGCGGGTGGCATGGGGGCAGGAAAGCGGCGATCGGGTTATGGAGTAAAGGCCCAGTAGGTTAAAATAGCTTTTTATATTCACGTGTTGATAACAATCTCGCCTTGAAAGCACATCTTACCGAATTACTCGCCCAAGCCGCAAAAAGCGTGGCGGCCGAAATCCCCGATCTCGATATTCAACTGGAGCGCCCCAAGACCGCACAGCACGGGGATTTCTCCACCAATCTGGCGATGACGCTAGCCAAGCCGCTGCGCCAGAACCCACGCGCCATTGCCGAAAGCCTGATCAAGGCGTTGCCGGCTTCCGAATTCGTGGAGAAGGTTGAGATCGCCGGCGCCGGCTTCATCAATTTCTTCCTCAACGCCCGTGCCCGGCAGAACGTGGTACGCGACATCGAGAGCCGTGGCGAGCGCTATGGCCATAACAAGCTGGGGCGTGGAGCTGACGGCAAGCCGCGCAAGGTGCAGGTCGAATTCGTCTCTGCCAATCCTACCGGGCCATTGCATGTCGGACATGGCCGCGGGGCAGCCGTGGGCGACTGTATCGCGCGCCTGCTGGAGGCCAGCGGCTGGGATGTGACGCGCGAATTCTATTACAACGACGCCGGCGTACAGATCGACAACTTGACGAAGTCAGTACACGCCCGCTGCAAGGGCATCACACCAGATCATGCCGACTGGCATGAAGAAGGCTACCGCGGCGACTACATCGCCGACATTGCCCAGGCGTTCATGGACAAGAAGACCGTCATCGCCGACGACATGGAATTCACCGCCAACGGCAACGTCAACGACCTCGAAGCGATCCGGCATTTCTCGGTAGCCTATCTGCGCCATGAGCAGGACCTCGACCTCAAGGCCTTCCAGATCCATTTCGACGTGTTTTCGCTGGAATCGGCGCTATACGCTGAAGGCAAGGTGGAAGATACCGTGCAGAAGCTCATCGCCAGCGGCCATACCTACGAGCAGGACGATGCGCTGTGGCTGCGCACCACGGATTTCGGCGACGACAAGGACCGCGTCATGCGCAAGGCCGACGGCGGCTACACCTATTTCGTGCCGGATGTCGCCTACCACGTGGGCAAATGGCAGCGCGGTTTCGAGCGCGTGATCAACGAGCAGGGTGCCGACCATCACAGCACGATAACCCGCGTGCGTGCCGGCCTGCAGGCCCTCGATATCGGCATTCCAAAAGGCTGGCCCGACTACGTGCTGCATCAAATGGTGACGGTCATGCGCGGCGGCGAGGAGGTGAAGATTTCCAAGCGTGCCGGCAGCTATGTGACCCTGCGTGACCTCATCGACGAGGTGGGCTGCGATGCCACGCGCTACTTCCTGGCCGCACGCCGTGCCGATGCCCAACTGATCTTCGATATCGACCTGGCGCGGGCGCAGACCAACGACAACCCGGTTTATTACATCCAGTATGCCCATGCGCGCATTTGCAGCGTGCTCAATCAATGGGGTGGTGATGCGGCCAGCCTCACTGGTGTAGACTTACAACCGCTCGTTTCTCCGCACGAGGCCGCGCTCATGCAGCGCCTCAGCATGTTCCCCGAAGTGGTGGAAACGGCCGCAGTGGAGCTGGCGCCGCACATGGTCGCCAATTATCTACGCGATTTGGCAGCCGACTTGCACAGCTACTACAATGCCGAGCAATTCCTGGTGGCAGATGAAGGACTCAAGCTGGCGCGGCTCGCTTTGGTCTATGCAACGCAACGAGTCCTCAAGAATGGCCTGCATCTGCTGGGTGTCAGTGCCCCTGAAAAAATGTAATGAATGCTGATAAGGAGCTCATGTGAGCCGAGACTATAAACCCGTACCCGCCAAATCCGGCTCCTCTGGCAAGGGCAGCCCATTCCTGTCGGGGCTGCTCTTAGGACTGCTGCTAGGGGTGGGGCTTTCCGTTGCGGTTGCCGTTTTTGTCACGGGCGGCGAGAGCCCGTTTGTCTCCAAGATGGCGCCGGCAAAAGCCGACAAGGCGCAGGAACAGTCCGATACTGCGGTGCTGCAGGACAACAACAAGGAAGCGGCAGCCAAGCCACGATTCGACTTTTACACCATCCTGCCGGGCAGCGAGAGTCAGGTAACCGAGCAGGAAATCAAGCAGAAAGAAGCTGAGACCAATCCGTCCTCGCCCGCCCAGGAAAGCTACTTCCTGCAGGTAGGCGCATTCCAGACCGAACAGGAAGCCGACAACATGAAGGCCAAGCTGGCCTTGCTCGGCCTTGAAGCCATTGTGCAAACCGCCACCATTCCTGACAAGGGCGTGTGGCACCGTGTGCGCGTCGGCCCCTTCAGCTCACTGGACCAGATCAACAAGGCGCGTGAAGAGCTGGTCAAGAACGGATTCAAGGCAGACCTGATCAAAGTAAACAGCAACGTGGCCCAGCAGTAGTCTGTCGTCTTAATACAGGCCTGGGGCGTTAGTTGCATTCACAACCCTTTAACAAGGAAAACAAACCCATGAAAAAAATTCTGACAGCCCTGCTGCTGCTTGCTGCGACGCATGTCATGGCCGCCGATCCGCAGATCGGCAACGAGTTCAAGCAGACGGTGCAGGCCATTCCTACAGACAACCCGGGCAAGATCGAAGTGATGGAAATATTCTGGTACGGCTGTCCGCACTGCTACCATCTGGAGCCCTCACTGGAAGCCTGGGTCAAGAAGTTGCCGCAGGATGTTTATTTCAAGCGGGTTCCGGGTGTTCCGCGCGAAGATTGGGCGCCCATGGCCAAGGCCTATTACACGCTGGAAGCGCTGGGGCTGGTCGACAAGCTGCATGGTGCGCTGTTCGACGCCATTCACAAGCAGCGGGTGCTCAACCCCACCAGCGAGAAGGGGGCGATCGACTGGATCACCAAGCAAAGCGGTCTGGATCGCAAGAAGGTAGCCGAGACCTACAACTCCTTCTCGGTGAATACCAAGGTAGTGCGTGCCATGCAGATCTTCCGCGCTTCAGGAGCCACTGGCGTTCCCAGCCTGGTCATTGACGGCAAGTACCTGACCTCCAGCACCATGGCCGGTGGCAATCAGGAGGCGCTCAATGTGGCCGACTACATCATCAACCACGTTCGTCAGGACAGGGCTTCCGCAAAACACTGACCCAGCCTTGAAGCAAAACCTGCCTACGAAACCCGCTGATGGCTCTCCACAGCGGGTTTTTATTACCGGTGCATCAAGCGGTATTGGCCAGGCTCTGGCCCGCCACTACGCCAGACAGGGCGCGCAGATAGGCCTGGCTGCGCGGCGTATCGACGCTCTGCAGACCTTGGCGGCAGAGCTCGGCCCGCAATGCGCCATCTACTCCCTCGATGTGCGTGATGCTGCCGCGCTGGATGAAGCGGCGCAGGATTTCATGCAGCGCTTCGGCGTGCCCGATATCGTCATTGCTAATGCCGGCGTCAGCCGCGGCACGCTAACCGAGCACAAGGAAGACCTCGCCGCCTTCAAGGCCATCATGGATATCAATGTGCTGGGCATGGTGCATACTTTCCAGCCGTTCATCGCGGCCATAAAAGCCAGCCCAACCAAGGGCCGGCTGGTGGGCATTGCCAGCGTGGCTGGCATTCGCGGGCTGCCGGGAGCCGAGGCCTACAGCGCCTCTAAGGCGGCGGCGATCAGCTACCTGGAGAGCCTGCGCAGCGAAATGTCGCACTATGGCATCGCCGTCACCACCATCGCGCCCGGCTATATTCGTACCGCGATGACGGACATCAACACTTACCGGATGCCGTTCCTCATGGATGTTGATATTGCCGTGCAGAAATTTGCCGCAGCCATCGCGGCCAAACGCCGCTTCGTCATCATTCCATGGCAGATGGGCGTGGTCGCCCGGCTCATGCGATTGATACCGGCCGGGCTGTGGGATTGGCTGGTGAGAAAGGCGCCTCACAAACCGAGGCCGGACTGGGATTGGTTATGACTGCAGGGGCTTGCGGCGGAGCTTGAAACCCAGCAGGGCTGCGCCTGCCAGCAGCATGGTGTAGGTTTCAGGTTCCGGCACCGGGGCCTGCAGCGCGAACCGTGAGTCGTACTGTTCCGTCAGATAGCCGCTGGGCGCCATGTGTATGGGTTCGATAGCGCTTTCGGCGCCAATCATGTAT
>DASTRT010000380.1:0-3798 GCA_035761085.1 Methylophilaceae bacterium | reverse complement strand
GCTATGTGTACGGAGCCGACACTCTGCCCAAAGGCGCATCGGAGGTTTATCTGTGGGCCACTGACCGGCGGGATAAGGGCAAAGGACATTATGACGCGCAGGATTACAAGCTCGAAGTGGAACATGGTTTCACCGACAAGTTTCAGGCTTCGCTCTACCTGAATGGCACTGCTCACGATATCAAGGGTGCCGCCCCACTGGAAGAGGACGGCACGCCGGAATACCCGGACCGCAACAATTTCAACTTCCAGGGCGTGCAGGCCTCCTTCAAATACAATTTCCTCTCGCCCTACAAGGATGGCATCGGTGTGTCGGCCTATATCGAGCCCGGCTATGCGCGCTACGACAAAATCAGCGGAGAACGGGAAGACCAGTACTCGCTGGAGATGAAACTCATCCTGCAGAAAAACTTCCTGGACGACACCCTGTTGTGGGCAACCAATTTCACGCTGGAACCGGAAAGAAGCCATAACAAGGAAAGCAACGACTGGGAAAACGAGCTGGAATTCGAAGTCACTTCCGGCCTCTCCTATCGGATTGCGCCTAAATGGTTCGCCGGCATCGAAGGCCGCTATCACTCGGAATATCCGAACTTTACCCACCAGTTCGACCGCGAGCATTACGCCATCTTCTTCGGCCCCAATATCCACTATGGCGGCGAAAAGGTCTGGTGGACGCTGACCTATCTGCCGCAAGTCATCGGTGCACCGACTGACGACGACCGTTCCGGCAGTCTGCATCTGGACGAACATGAGCGCCGGGAGCTGCGCTTCAAGATCGGCTACAACTTCTGATGGCTATTTGGCGAAAGGTTTGCGGTATCGCTGTGCTGGCAACAGCTCTAGCGACTGCTGTGCCGGCACAGGCCACTGTTTATCGCACGCTGGAACAGGTAGAGCAGGCAGGCTTTCCTGAAGCCGACAAGTTCACTGCGGTACCGATACATTTGACCGAAGACCAGGCCAAGGCCATCCGCGAGGCCTCAGGCGTTCGCGTGCTGGAACCAAACCCAAAAGTATGGAAAGCCAGCAAGGGTGGCAAGGACCTGGGATGGCTCATCGTCGACCAAGTGTACGGCAAGCATGAGTTCATTACCTACGCCACCTCCCTCAGCAATGAAGGCAGCGTAAGACTGGTGGAAGTCATGGATTACCGCGAAACGCATGGCGGAGAAGTTCGCAATCCCGCCTGGCTGCAGCAGTTTATCGGCAAGGTGTTCGGTGACCCGGTAGCGCTGGACAACGATATCCAGAACATCAGCGGTGCCACGCTCTCCTGCAAACACATGGCAGATGGCGTGAAGCGCCTGCTGGCCATGCATCACCTGGTGTTGTCGAAACAATGAAAACCCGCAAGTATGCCTTTTACTCGGCATTCGGCTTGCTGCTGGCGACCGGCCTGCTGTGGCTGGTGGCACATTATCTGTTGCGTACCTCGGGCGAGTTCGGCGATGTCATCCATCCGCTAGAGCCATTGAGCCTCAAGCTGCACGGCGCTGCGATGATGTACGCCCTTTTCACTGCCGGTGCCATGATGCCCGGACATGCCCACCTGCATTGGCGTAACCAGCGCAATCGGCTGCCAGGCGTACTGATGCTGACGGCCCTGGGCTTGCTGGTATTGACGGGTTGGCTGCTGTATTACGTCGCCACCGAAGAGACGCATGGACTTATCGGCACCATCCACTGGGTCATCGGGCTTGTCCTGTTGGGCATCCTTGTCTGGCACCGCACCGCTGGCCTTGCTAGCCGCACGGTTCGCCGCTCTCCTGATTCCATCTGAATTGCATCAAGCATTTTGGCGTCTCTGCTAAAATGCAGCCATGTTTACCGGGATCATTCAATCTGTCGGAAAAATCGAGCGCGTCACGCCCAAAGGTGAGGACGTGAAGATTTCCATCCACGTCAACACGCTGGGACTGGAGGATGTGCAGATCGGCGACAGCATCGCCGTCAATGGCGTCTGTCTCACTGTAGTTACCCGCGATGATAGCCACGTGGAAATGCATGTGTCACGCGAAACTCTCTCCTGTACCGTAGGTCTCGACTCACCGCATTCGGTCAACCTGGAAAAAGCCTTGCGCTATTCCGACCGCCTGGGTGGCCATCTGGTCAGCGGCCATGTAGATGGTATTGGCCAGGTGGTGCGTTTTGCTCCCGCTGGCGACTGCATGGTGCTGGTGATACGTGCGCCGCATTCCATCAGCCGCTACATCGCGGTCAAGGGCTCGGTCGCCGTGGACGGTGTAAGCCTGACGGTCAACAGCATCGAACAGGACATGTTCAGCATCAACCTTATCCCGCACACGCTGGAAGCCACCACCTTGAAGAATCTTGGCGTTGGCAGCCGCGTGAACCTGGAGGTCGACATGGTCGCCCGCTACGTGGAACGCCTGACCCAATGGAACAGCAAGGATGCCGGCTGACACCATGCCCCAGGTATCCCCCACCCAGGAAATCATCGAGGAAATCCGCCAGGGCCACATGGTCATCCTGGTCGATGAGGAAGACCGCGAGAACGAAGGCGACCTGGTACTCGCCGCCCAGTTTGCCACATCCGAGCATATCAATTTCATGGCGAAGTACGGCCGCGGGCTTATCTGCCTGACCTTGACCGAGGAGCGTTGTCGCAGGCTCAACCTGCCGGCCATGGTGCAGAAAAACGGCGCTGCGATGCGCACCAATTTCACCGTTTCCATCGAGGCGGCCGAGGGCGTGACCACCGGCATCTCAGCCGCCGACCGTGCCCGCACCATCCAGGCAGCAGTAGCCAAAAACGCACTGCCGAAGGACATCGTGAGTCCAGGTCATATCTTCCCGCTGGCGGCGCAGAATGGCGGCGTGCTGGTGCGCGCCGGCCACACCGAGGCAGGTTGCGACCTGGCTGCCCTCGCCGGACTGGAGCCTGCTTCGGTCATCTGCGAAATCCTAAAGGACGACGGCAACATGGCGAGATTGCCCGATCTCATGGAATTTGCCGCGCAGCACCAGCTCAAGGTTGGCACCATCGCCGACCTGATCCACTATCGCAGCCAAACCGAGAGCCTGGTCGAGCGCGCGGCCGAACGCGCGGTAACGACGCCGTTTGGGGAAATGCGACTGATCGCCTATGCGGACAAGATCGCCAACGAAACTCACCTGGCGCTGGTCAAGGGTAGGCCTTCACCTGACTGCGAAGTGCTGGTGCGCGTGCATGAGCCGCTTTCCGTCTATGACCTGCTCGACAGCACCAGCCGCAGCCATTCCTGGAACGCCCTCAAGGCCATGCAGACCATCCAGGAAGCCGAGTGCGGCGTCATGGTGCTGCTGCACCGCAACGAAGACGGCGCTGATCTCATCAGCCGTATCATTTACGCCGATGAGCCTATCCGGCTGAGCCAGGACTTGCGCAATTACGGCATTGGCTCGCAGATTCTGCTGGATCTGGGCGTGCGCAAAATGAAGCTCATGGCAACGCCGCGCAAGATGCCGAGCATGGCCGGTTTCGGGCTCGAAGTTACCGGCTATCTGGAAGCAACAGGCTGATATTTATGCGATAATGGCCGTCGTGGAAAATGTAAATCTGACCGGTCACTTCCTCATCGCGATGCCCGCAATGGCCGACCCTTATTTTTCCGGCACTGTTACTTTCATCTGCGAACACAACGAAAACGGCGCCATGGGCATCGTCATCAACCGCCCTATCGACATGACGCTGCAGGCCCTGTTCGAACAAGTCGATCTGCATCTCAAGGACAACCCGATTGCCGGCACCCCGGTCTATTTCGGTGGACCGGTGCACTCCGATCGCGGCTTTGTA
>DASTRT010000379.1:0-2027 GCA_035761085.1 Methylophilaceae bacterium | reverse complement strand
TGATCTCGGTAACACCACGTATTTGACCGCCATCCAGCAAGCTGAGGCTAACGTCAATGATTTATACCGGGACGCCTATCTCGCGCTCGTGAAGCTGCAAGTCGCCAGCCGGAAAGATGTTTTTCCAGATTACAACGAAGCTTTGCTCACGCGCGAGATGCAGCTCTTCCCCGACTGGTATGTGGCCAAGCATTTGCAGGTGAATCTGACTTCGGACCAGCAGCAGGCGCTGCAATCCATGTTTGGGCTGCTGAACCGCAATATCCTGGGCCAGCCGCAGGTATACGTGCATCGGGACTATCATTCCCGCAACCTCATGGTCTGCGACGCAAACCCGGGCGTGCTGGATTTCCAGGATGCTGTTTTTGGTGCCATTACCTATGATCTGGTATCCCTGCTCAAGGATGCCTACGTGAAATGGGAAGAGGAGCAGATTCTTGATTGGGCGGTGCGCTACTGGCAAGCGGCGAAGAAAGCAGGTCTTCCTGTGGCTCCCGATTTCGCGGATTTTTATCGGGACTTTGAATGGATGGGCGTGCAGCGCCACCTCAAGGTGCTCGGCATTTTCGCCCGCCTGTATCATCGCGACGGCAAGAATGGTTACCTCAAGGACATGCCTCTGGTAATGCATTATCTTTACGCCGCTTGCACGCGTTATCGCGAACTCAAGCCGCTCGTCAAATTGCTCGACCAGCTTGAAGGCAAGCAGGCAGAAGTGGGGTATACCTTTTGAAGGCAATGATACTGGCGGCCGGTCGCGGTAATCGCATGCGCCCCTTAACCGATCACACTCCCAAGCCTTTACTCAGCGTAGGCGGTAAGCCGCTGATTGTCTGGCATATCGAGAACCTGGCCAAGGCCGGCTTTCGCGACATCGTGATCAATCATGCGCACTTGGGAAACCAGATCGAGGCTGCACTGGGAGACGGCAGCGAGTGGAATGTCTCCATCCGCTATTCCCCAGAAGGAACTGCGCTGGAGACCGCTGGCGGGATAGCGAAAGCTTTGCCACTGCTGGGTGATGAGCCGTTTCTGGTGGTGAATGGCGATGTGTTCATAGACATGGATTTTGCGCCTCTTGCCCATGCCTTGCCTGAGGGCAAGCTGGCTCGCCTTGTCATGGTGGATAATCCGCCGCAGCATCCACAGGGGGATTTCGTATTCCATAACGGCAAACTCGACCTCGAAGGTGAGCCCAAACGGACGTTCTCCGGTGTTGCCGTGTATCATCCTGCGCTATTCGCCGATATCCCCCGGGGGCAGGTGGCCAAGCTCGCACCCTTGCTGCAGCAAGCGATTGCACAAGGCCTCGCCAGTGCGGAGCACTATCATGGTGTCTGGCATGACGTGGGCACTCCTGAACGGCTTTATGAACTTGACCGGCAATTAGCCGACCAACAACAGTCACGACTCGTTAGCTGAATCCAAATGTTTAATGCCAACCATTTCCGTACACATCGCCTGAAGCTTCTGGACGCTATGGGCGAAGGCGTTGCGTTGATCTCGACAGCGCCGGAAAAGGTGCGCAATCGCGACAGCCACTATCCCTACCGGTACGACAGCTATTTCTACTACCTTACAGGGTTCCAGGAGCCGGAAGCGGTGCTGATGCTGATTGCGGGTGAAACGCCGAAAAGCATCCTGTTCTGCCGGGAGAAGGATTTCGAGCGCGAGATCTGGGACGGCTTCCGATATGGGCCGGAGAATGCGAAAACCGAATTCATGTTCGACGAGGCCTATCCCATTTCACAACTGGATGAGCTGGCGCCAAAGTTGATGGCCAGCCAGAACCGGCTTTTCTACACCTTGGGCAGCAACGCTGAATGGGACGGTCGTATCGCCGGCTGGATCAACCAGCTCAAGGCACAGGCGAGAAGCGGCGTTCATGCGCCAGCGGAGATCGTCGATCTGTATGCACGTATCGATGAACTGCGCCTGATCAAGACCGAATTCGAAATCGATACCATGCGGCGTGCCGCCAACATTTCTGCTGCTGCACACTGCCGTGCAATGCAGAATGCGAAACC
>DASTRT010000378.1:0-8659 GCA_035761085.1 Methylophilaceae bacterium | reverse complement strand
CCTGCGCTTGGTCTGCTGGTCATGATCCTGGCTCCCATCGCCGCCATGCTGATCCAGTTCGCCATTTCGCGTTCGCGCGAATTCGAGGCGGACCGCAGTGGTGCGGAACTCAGCCGCGACCCTGATGCACTTGCTTCCGCCTTGAGGAAAATTCACGATTATGCCCACCAGATTCCCATGGATGCGGTGGAGCAGCATCCGGAAACCGCACAGATGATGATCATCAATCCGCTGACGGGCGGCGGTTTGAGAAGCCTGTTCAGCACGCACCCGGATGTCGAGGAGCGGATCGCACGGCTCACGGCCATGGCTGTCTGACGTTTGCAAAAAGCCCAGCAACTCGCCGCGCAGGCCATTAAACAGGTACTGGCCGGCAGTAACCTTACTGTCGTGCTGGAGTCTATTTTCCGCGACGAAGCAACGTCACTCACGCCACAACAGCGTGCTACGGTTCAGGACCTGAGCTACGGCACCTTGCGGTTCTATGGTCAATTGCAGGCGTTGCTCGACAGACTCCTGGAAAAGCCCCTCAAGGATAAGCCGCTGCATATGCTGTTGCTGGTCGCGCTCTATCAGCTGCAGCATGGCAAGACTTCTCCGCATACGGTCGTCGATCAGGCCGTAAAAGCAGCTGCCGCCATCAACCGCAACAGCTGGGCTCGCGGCCTTGTCAATGCCGTGCTGCGAAATTTCCTGCGCAGGCAGAAGGCGCTGCTGGATGAAATTGCCGAATCCGAAGTTGCCCGCTACTCCTACCCGCAATGGTGGATCAACAAGCTCAAATCCCAATATCCGGACGGCTGGCAATCCATGTTGCTTGCCGGCAATGCCCATCCGCCCATGACTTTGCGCGTCAATAGCCGTCAGAACAGTGCCGAAGCCTATGTGCAGCAACTGCACGAGCAGGCGCTCCCTGCAAGATTGCTAGGTCAGCAAGCCGTGATGCTGGAAAAGCCTTCACCAGTAGACAGAATCCCCGGGTTTTACGAAGGCCGGGTGTCGGTGCAGGATTACGGCGCACAGCTCGCCGGGCAGCTGCTCAATGTGCACAATGGCATGCGCGTGCTCGATGCCTGTTGCGCACCAGGCGGCAAGACCGGGCATCTGCTGGAGCTGGCAGATGTGGGCCTTCTGGGGCTCGATAGTGACAGTCAGCGGCTGCAGCGTGTTCAGCAAAATCTGGAGCGACTCGGCTTGCGAGCTCAGCTGGCAGCAGGGGATGCCGCGACGCCAGATGGCTGGTGGGACGGCCGTCCATTCCAGCGTATTCTGGCCGATGTGCCTTGCACGGCTTCCGGCATTGTGCGGCGCCATGTCGATATCAAATGGCTGCGACGCCAATCAGACATTGCCTCGTTTGCTGGCCAGCAGGCTGCAATTTTGCGCGCCTTGTGGCCACTGCTGGCAAAGGATGGTAAATTGCTTTACGTAACCTGTTCGGTGTTTCACGAGGAAAATCAACAGCAGATCGACCGTTTCCTCGAGACTCATGCAGATGCCAGGCAGCTGCCGCTGCCCGCCTTGCCGGATAATTATCAACAACAAGATGGACAACTACGCCCCTGTGCTGACCACGACGGCTTTTTCTACGCGGTGTTACAAAAGGCTTGATGCAGCCCGATCCGGTTTTGTCTGTCTACTCCTGTTGTTTGTCTCTTCGCTGGCGCTCGCAGCCGGCAGCAGCCTCGAAATCAAAAGTGCCGAGCTGGTGCCGCTCGACAACAGTTACGCCCTTAACGCAGATTTCAGCATCAGTTTCAGCAAGGAAGTCGAAGAGGCTCTGAATAAGGGTGTGCAGCTGGACTTTCTCATCGAGTTCCAGATCGTCACTCCCAGCAAGTGGTGGTTCGACGATGAGGTCAAGAGCGACAGTACGCATGTAACTCTGGGTTACCATGCCTTGTCGCGCCAATATCTGGTTAACCGCGACAATCACCAGTACGCATTCGCCACTCTGAGGGAGGCCAAGGAAGAGCTGTCCCATCTGCGTAACTGGAAAGTGGTAGACAAGTCACTGCTGCATAAGGATGAAGCCTACCAGGCCGCCTTGCGTATCCGGCTCGACCATTCAAAACTGCCTAAGCCGCTGCAAGTCGATGTGCTGGGTTCCGAGGATTGGTCCCTGGTCTCCGAACGCTACCGCTGGACGCCTGCTTTCTCGCTGTGACCGAGTTCTAGATGAGATACATTGTATTTGTCAGCGCCATACTCGGCGCGGTCCTGCTTTACCTGCTGTCACATGCCAGCGCCAATACTACGGCTCTGGCCGAGCACTATACGCTGCTGCTGGCACTCAATGTCGCACTGGCCGTGATGCTGACCATAATCATCGGCGTGCAGCTGTGGCGCTTGTACAAGAACATTCGGGCGCGTGTCATGGGCAGCCGGCTCACCCTGCGCCTGCTCGGCGCATTTGCCCTGATGGCCATCATTCCCGGCCTCATCGTTTATGCCGTGTCGGTAAATTTCCTGACGCGGTCGATTGAATCCTGGTTCAACGTCAAGGTTGAGGCTGCACTGGAAGGCGGTCTGCGTTTGGGCCAGAACGCCCTGGATATCCTGCTCGACGATCTCAAGGAAAAAGGCGAGGGTATGGCGCTGACGCTGGCCTTCATGTCGCCCAACGCGCACCTCACCATGCTCAACGACCTGCGGGAGAAGAGCGGCGTGCAGGATGCCGTACTACTGACGCCGCAGGGTCGCATCCTGGCTTATTCCAGTAACGATCCGGCGAGCTTCCTGCCGGAGCTGCCAAGTATTCCGCAATTGCGCGAGGCGCGGCAGAAAGTCTATGGCACCATTGAGCCGATTCCCGGCAAGGGGTTGTACCTGCGCGTGCTGGCACCTATCAATGTCTCGGATCTGGCTGGCGAAACCCGCATCCTGCAACTACTGCAGCCTGTGCCCAAGGCGCTGTCATTGACCGCAGAGTCGGTACAGGACGTGTATCAGGATTACCAGGAGCTTTCCTACAGCCGCAATTCGCTCAAGGAAGTATTCGCGCTGACCCTGACTCTGGTGCTGATGCTGGCGATGCTGTCGGGCGTGGCTATCGCCTTTGTCCTGAGTCGACGCTTGTCTGCACCGCTAGGTGTGCTGGCCGAGGGTACGGACGCCATTGCCCGAGGCGATTACAGCATCACGCTGCCGGCGCATGGCAAGGATGAGCTGGGCATTCTCGTGCAGTCCTTCAACAGCATGGCACGCCAGCTTGGAGAGGCGACCCATGCCGCGGAGCGCAACCGGGCTCGTGTGGAAGCGGCGCGCGGCTATCTGGAAACAGTGCTGGCCCACCTTTCTTCAGGTGTGCTGGCGCTCAACGATAGGGCGCAGCTGCGTACCTTCAACGTGGCGGCATCGCATATTCTCGGAATCGACCTCCAGAACTACGTCAACCAGCCGTTCGAGCAACTGGCGAAACAGCATCCTGCATTCAAGGAGTTCGTGGAGGAGGTGCTCGCGCATTTCAGACGAACCGGTCGCGGCAGGAATCCGAAAGGCGAGTGGCAGGAGGTCGACTGGCAGACGCAGATGGAAATCACCGGAGCCGAGGGCAGGCAGATCATCCTGATCCGCGGAACCCGCCTGCCCAACAGCGCCGAAAGCGGTTTTGTAGTAGTGTTTGACGACATTACCACCATGGTGCAGGCGCAGCGAGACGCCGCGTGGGGCGAAGTCGCTCGGCGGCTGGCGCATGAGATCAAGAATCCGCTGACACCGATCCAGCTGTCGGCGGAGCGGCTGGAGCACAAGCTGTCGTCCAAGCTCGACACGCCGGATGCTGAAATGCTGCGTCGCGCGACTGAAACCATCGTCAGCCAGGTCGGTGCGATGAAGACCATGGTGAACGCCTTTAGTGAATATGCGCGTGCTCCGGCAGCCGCCATGCAGGAGATCGATCTCAATCACCTGATCGAGGACGTGCTGGGGCTATATGAAGCCGGCGGTGCCAAGATCAGGACCGCCCTGGATCCGGAGCTGCCGCACCTGCTGGGCGACCAGACCTTGTTGCGGCAAGTGCTGCATAATCTGCTGAAAAATGCGCAGGATGCCCTTGATGGCAGACCGCAGCCACTGATCAACATCGGTACTGAGCTCAAGGGCGGTGAAATAAAATTGTGCGTGCAGGATAATGGCGAGGGCTTCGCGAAGGAAATCATGGCGCGCGCCTTCGAGCCTTACATGACTACTAAACCGCATGGCACCGGGCTCGGCCTCGCTATCGTCAAGAAAATCGTGGAAGAGCACAAAGGCAGTATCAAGATCGAAAATGCTTCCAGGGGCGGCGCGGTCGTGACGGTATCACTACCCGCCCTGGTCAGGCAGACTGCAAGCGTTTAGAGATGGAGTAACAGGGAATGGCAGCAAGAAAAATTCTGGTGGTGGATGACGAAATTGGCATCCGCGAACTGCTCAGGGATATTCTGCTCGACGAGGGCTATAACGTGAAGCTGGCGGAAAATGCCGCTCAGGCCCGCGACTTGCGCCAGCAGGAGCGCCCCGACCTGGTGCTGCTGGATATCTGGATGCCGGATTGCGACGGTATCAGCCTGCTCAAGGAGTGGGCCAACGGCGGTTTGCTGACCATGCCGGTAGTCATGATGTCCGGCCATGGCACCATCGATACCGCGGTGGAAGCCACGCGTATCGGTGCCTTCGATTTTCTCGAGAAACCCATCGCCCTGCAGAAGCTGCTCAAGACCGTCAATGCAGCGCTCAAGCATGGGGAGCAGCTGCCACGTTCCGACATGAACCTGGTCAACCTGGGCCGCAGCGCCGTCATCACCGAGCTGCGGCAGCGCCTGGAACAGGTAGCCAAGGCCAAGGGTCCGCTGATGCTGATCGGCGCCAAGGGCAGCGGCAGCGAACTATGCGCCCGCTTCCTTCATCAGCCGGATACGCCCTGGATGGAGCTCACGCAGCCGGAAAGGCTGACCGCCGCACCCATGGAGATTCTCGAGCAGTTGCGCGACGGCCTGTTGTTCGTCCCCGAAGTGGCAGACCTGGCCAAGGCCGAGCAGAAAGGGTTGCTGCTCCTGCTGGGCAAGGCGGAGAGGTACGGCGTACGGGTGGTATGCAGCACGGCCCAGGCCCTGCCGCAGATGGCCGTCGAGGGCCAGTTCGACAGCACGCTGCTGCAGACGCTGTCGGCCACTACCCTGCGCGTGCCCTCGCTGGAGGACCATCGCGAGGATATTCCCGACCTCGCCCGTGCCATGGTCACGCTGCTGGTGGAAACCAAGGAAGCGCCTTACCGCGAGTTCGACATCGCTGCGCTCAATGCCCTGCGTAACGCTCAATGGCCCGGAAACCTGATTCAGCTGGACAGCGTGATTCGTAACCTGATGCAGACCAGCCTGGGCGAAAAAATCACCCAGGGGGACGTTGAGCGGGTGCTTGGCCAGTTCGAGGCATTCGAGCAGGCGGAAGCAGCGAACGGTAACGGCAAGGCGCCCAATGGCGGTCTGCAGCTCAACCTCGATCAGCCGCTACGCGAAGCACGGGATGATTTTGAGCGCCTGTACTTCAACCACCATATCGCCAAGGTCGGCGGCAATATCAGCAAGGTGGCGGAGAATGTGCAGCTGGAGCGCACGCACCTGTACCGCAAACTCAAACAGCTCGGCATGAAAACGAAGTAAAAATTCTCAGCTTGTGCGATCGGGCGGGGCGCCGAGGTCGCATTTTTTGCAGCTCAATTCTTCACCGATAAATCGGGCTCGGCCTTCCTCTGTGGTGACCCACGGCCGGTTCGTCCACGGCGGGTTATGCCGCACGTGCTGGTTGTGCCCGCACTGCAGCTCGGCCACCCAGTGTTGTTCCTCGTCCAGGTGAAATCCAATGATGGCTTGCTTCATGCAGGCATGATAAAGCTGGAGGCGCAGTATGCCTAGCGCGCCCATGTGCTGCTGCTGAGATACCGTAAATCAATCGTGGCAGGAGCTGGTATACCCCTAATGGATGACCTTGGCTTTCTTGCCGATGAGAAACAGCGAGCCGCACAGGCCGGGTCGCGTCTGCAGCAGCACATCCAGGGGTTTTGCCGCAAACTCGAGGGCCTTTTTCCGGTACAGGGAGCCATACCAGTTTTTCCCTTCGATGCGCCAGGAAGCCAGCCCGAGCCGGTCCGCCACCTGCCGCAGATCGCCCATCGTGTATTCGCGCACGTGGCCGACCCAGCGTTTTTTGTCGTAAAAAGCCGAATAGCTCGGGTAATTGGTTTCACCCGCCATCAGTTTGATTCGCTTCAGCAGATTGGCCGCGTTCGGCACCTCAATGATAAGTGTGCCGCCGGGTTTGAGTACCTGCATGGCGGATTCCAGCAGCAGCTTGGGGGAATGGTGCAGGTGTTCCAGCGTGTGATAGGTGGCGATGCAATCGACACTTGCCGATGCAAAGTGATCAAGCAGGTTGCATTCGACCAGGTCGGCCTGGATGAATTTCACGCCGAGCGAGGCCAGATAGTCCTGTTGCTTGGCGATGGGATCCTTGATGGTGCTCCATGAATAATATTCCTGGAATAGATCGACAATAGTGACATTCATGCCGTGCTGGCTCAGGAAACCATTGGTGCCGCTGACGCCGCCTCCGAGATCCACCAGTGACCCATTTGGTAAATAGCTCAGCGAAATCCGGTAATCCAGCCATTCCACCAAGGTGGGCAAAGGGTCGGTCAGCAGGAATTTATCGAGATTCGAGGTCAGCCAGGCTTGGATAGACTCGATTCGAGGTATTGCAGGCTCAGGACGCGAGGACGCAGAAGGAAATCTTGTCGGAGAAGGCAGATCGAGCATGATGCAATCCTCCCTGATGAGGTTGGCTCAACCTAACATGAGGAAGCGGATCCGACAGTGCGGCAACCCACACAATCTGCATTAGCGACCGGCAAGCTCCAGCATGACCACGGTGTGGTCCGATGGGCGCTCCAACCGTCGCGGCTCGATGTCGATGGTGCAGGCGGAACAGGCGGATTTCAACGGCTCACTGACCAGGATGTGGTCAATGCGCAGGCCCATGTTGCGGCGGAAGGCGCCCATGCGGTAGTCCCACCAGCTGTACGCTTTTTCGGCCTGCTCGAACAGGCGAAAAGCATCGTGCAGGCCAAGGCTTACCAGTTTTCGAAAGGCTTCGCGCTCCGGTTCGCTGACATGAACCTGGCCTTCCCACGCCTTAGGGTCGTGCACGTCGCGATCTTCGGGCGCGATATTGTAGTCGCCCAACAGCACCAGCCTGGGATAGCGCAGCATTTCGTCTTTGAGCCATCGGGTAAAGGCTTCCAGCCAGCGCAGCTTGTACTGGTATTTCTCCGAGCCTACGGCCTGCCCATTGGGGAAATAGGCGCAGACGACGCGGATGTCGCTGACACTCGCCGAAACGATGCGTTTCTGTTCATCCTCGAACCCGCTCATGCCCAGGGTCATGGATTCCAGGGGCGAGCGGCTCAGGATGGCGACCCCGTTATAGGTTTTCTGTCCGTTATGTACTGCTGCGTAGCCAGCTTCGCGCAAGGCGTCATAGGGGAATTTGCTGTCTTCCAGCTTGGTTTCCTGCAGGCATAAGACGTCTGGCTGATTGGAGGCCAGCCAGTCGAGTACGTGCGGCAAACGCACGTTGAGGGAGTTCACGTTCCAGGTAGCAAGCTTCATGCAGATCTCAGGGGACAGGTTTCTCTACGCCAGGGGTATCTTCGACAGCCACGGGCGCTATGTTCGGGGCGGATTTCTTGTGGAACTTGGCCAGCGGGTTGCTCCTGGGATAACCGGCCTCGTCCAACACGCGGTTCCAGGTGCTTTCGACATAGCCGCTCTTAAGCAGCTTGTTGCCGACCACGAGTATGGGCATCTTGGTGTCACCCGTGAGTTTCTGCAGCTCGGCTCGGTGCGTGGTTTGGCCATTCTTGAGCTGGTAGGGCACGCCGCGCTTGTCCAGCAGGGATTGCGCCAACTTGCAGGGTTCGCCGCACTTGTCGAAGCTGTAGAGCGAAATGGGGTTCTTGCGTACGGTTTCCTGCAGGGCATAGGGCATGGGGTCCGACTGGATCACATTCGGCGGCAGCTTGGCCTTTTCCACGCCTGGGGTGCTAGGCAATTGCGGCAAATCGCTATAGTGCACGCGTCCTTCGCTGTCGGTCCACTTGTAGAGCTGAGCGTTGGCCAAGGCTGCCCATCCTGCCAGCAGGAATGCAACGAAGAGACGCATGATGGTTTCCCCCTGTATCTGTCTTTTTCAAGTCATGCCATTATGCCGCAGCAGAGCATCAATAGTGGGTTCCCGACCGCGAAACGCGATGAACGATTCCAGCGCGGGGCGCGAACCGCCTTGCGCCAGAATTTCGCTCCAGAAACGGCGTCCGGTTTCTTCGGACAGTACGCCGTTTTCCTCGAACAGGCTATAGGCATCCGCCGACAGCACTTCCGCCCATTTGTAGCTGTAATAGCCTGCGGCATAACCGCCGGCAAAGATGTGCGAGAAATTATTGGGGAAACGGTTCCATCTGGGTGGTCTAACCACGGCAACCTCGTCCCGCACCTGCTCGATGAGGTCGAGCGAAGTCGTGTTGCCATTGGGATCGAAATCGCTGTGCAGGCGCATGTCGAACAGCGAGAATTCGATCTGACGTACGGTCTGCATGCCGGCCTGGAAGTTCTTGGCGGCAACC
>DASTRT010000377.1:0-2340 GCA_035761085.1 Methylophilaceae bacterium | reverse complement strand
GGTGCGGCAATGGCAGCGGAAGACATTCCCTACCTGCTGACCGCGGCCTCCAAAGGAGACCTGCAGACGGTACGCGCCATGCTCAACAGCGGTGTCAACCCCAATACCAAGGATGCCGACGGCATCACGGCGCTGATGTATGCCGCGCGCAAGGGGAATGCGGAAGTGGCGGCTCTGCTGGTTGACAAGGGTGCCGATATCAACGCCAAGGACAGCGGCGGCTGGACGCCGCTGATGTTTGCCGCCAAGAAGAATTACATCGAAACCGTCAAGGTCCTGCTGGACAAGGGGGCTGATCCCAAGGTCCGCGATGAGTCTGGCTGGAGCGCACTGGGCCTGGCCGCGACCTCAGGCTATAACCAGGTGGTGGATCTGCTCATCAAGCATGGCGTCGATGCCAATACCAAGAGCGACGACGGCAAAAGCGTGCTGATGTACGCGGCCAAGAATGGCGACCTGCCCACCATTACCACATTGCTCGACAACGGCGCCAATCCCTCCGAGCGTGATCGTTTCGGTGCGACTGCCCTGATGTATGCCGCCCGCGTTGGTAACGTGGAAGCAGTCAAACTGCTGCTCAGCAAGGGCGCCAAGGTCAATGACAAGGATTATTCCCAGTGGTCGGCGTTGACCTGGGCGGTCAAGAAGTCGCAGGTGGAATCGGCACGCGTGCTCATCGAAAACGGTGCCGATGTCAACCAGGAGGATTCCGAGGGTACGCCCCTGTTGATCCATGCGGTGGACAGCAAATCGGCGGATATGGTCAAGCTGCTGCTGGATAGCGGCGCCAAACCCAAGGCGCGGGACCAGTATGGCCTGACTGCGCTGGTCTACGCCCTGAAGGCGCAGAACGCAGAGATGATCAAGCTGATCAAGGATGCCGGCGGCGATTATTAACAGCTGGCTGAGAGACACGTGAAACTCGCGATTGCCCAGATCAACTGCACGGTCGGCGACCTGCAGGGTAACAGCGCAAGAATTCTGCAAGCGGTACAGCAGGCGAAGCAGAAAGGCGCAAGCCTATTGGTGACCCCCGAGCTTGCCTTGAGCGGCTATCCTCCGGAAGACCTGTTGCTGCGCTCAGATTTCAATTTCGCCTGTGATAAGGCGCTCAAACATCTGGCCGAGCAGGTTGGGGACATCACTGTAGTCGTCGGGCATCCCGGCAGCTATATGGGTGACCATTACAACATGGCCTCTGTGCTGCGTAACGGGCAGATCCTGGCGAGCTACCGCAAGCATGTGCTGCCAAATCACAGTGTTTTCGATGAAGAGCGCTATTTCGTGGCTGGCGACGAAGCACTGGTGTTTACCCACGAGGGGGTGCGCTTCGGGGTGCTGATCTGCGCGGATGTATGGGAGTCCTCTCCCATCCAGGTGGCGATTCAGGGCGGTGCCGAAGTGCTGCTGGCACTCAATGCTTCTCCGTTCCACATCAACAAGCAGATGGCAAGGCATGAGGTTCTGCGGGCGCGGGTCAAGGAAGCAGGGCGGCCCATTATCTACACGAACCTGGTGGGTGGACAGGATGAGCTGGTGTTCGATGGCGCCTCGTTCGTACTCGATGGCGAAGGCAATCTCATGCAGCAGCTGCCGGCTTTCCGGGAGCAGGTGGCCATCGTCGAACTCGACCAGGGCGTGCCACAGGCTGACGAGATTGTTCCGGTGGAAGGGATTGAAGCCTCCATTTATCAGGCCTTGTGCCTGGGCTTGCGGGACTATATTGGCAAGAATGGTTTCCCAGGTGTGGTGCTGGGGCTGTCAGGCGGCATTGATTCCGCCTTGACCGCCGTCATTGCAGCTGACGCTCTCGGCCCCGAAAAAGTCCGCACGGTCATGATGCCATCCGAATTCACGGCCGACATGAGCATCGAAGACGCGCGCGCGCTCGCTGAAAATCTCGGCATCCAGCTCGACGTGCTGCCTATCCAGCCGCTGTTCCAGGCGTTTCAGACGACGCTGACGACCGAGTTTGCCGGATTGCCCCCCGACGCCACTGAGGAAAACATTCAGGCGCGCATTCGTGGCATATTGCTTATGGCCCTGAGCAACAAGTTCGGCAGCATCGTGCTTACGACAGGCAACAAGAGCGAAATGGCGGTCGGCTATGCAACTCTGTACGGCGACATGGCCGGTGGTTTTTCCGTGCTCAAGGATGTGCCAAAAACGCTGGTGTACCGGCTGAGCCGCTACCGCAACGCAATTTCCCCGGTTATTCCCGAACGCATTATCACCCGCGCGCCTTCCGCTGAGCTGCGGGCCAACCAGACCGACCAGGATAGCCTGCCGCCTTATGAAATCCTGGACCCTATCATCGAGGCCTATGTCGAACTGGATTGC
>DASTRT010000376.1:0-2082 GCA_035761085.1 Methylophilaceae bacterium | reverse complement strand
CCAGTCTCGTTGCAGCGCATTGCATCCACCTACAGCAGGAAGAAATGGAGCTGCTGGCTGCTTATGGCTGCCACGTCGCGCATTGCCCGACTTCCAATCTCAAATTGGCCAGCGGTGTCGCTCCTGTGGCCGATATGATCGAGAAGGGCATCAATGTCGGGATCGGTACTGACGGTACAGCAAGCAACAACCGGCTGGACATGTTTGCTGACATGCGGCTGGCAGCCTTGCTGGCAAAGGGCATTAGCGGAAATGCTGCTGTGTTGCCGGCATCAAAGACCCTGGAAATGGCAACCATCAATGCGGCAAAGGCGTTATGCCTGGATGAAAAGATCGGTTCGCTGGAACCGGGTAAAATGGCGGACATAGCCGCAGTAAGGATAGACACGCTGGAAACCCAGCCTTGCTTTGATCCGCTTTCTCATCTGGTATATGCGGCTGGCCGTGAACATGTCAGCCACGTGTGGGTGAATGGTGAACTGCGCTATCAGAAACTTGCGGAACAGAATGGCATCTATGCCAACATAGAGCCTGGAGAAATCAAGGAAATTATCGAAGTATGGCAACCGAAGCTCAACCAGTACAAGGTTTGAATGCCGATGCAGCAGAGCTGAAGAAATTCGCCGATCTCGCCCATCGCTGGTGGGATCCGGCTAGCGAATTCAAACCGTTGCACGAGATCAATCCCTTGCGGCTTGGCCTGATCGATCAAGTGGCCAAGCTGCAGGGAAAGCGCGTGCTCGATGTGGGTTGCGGTGGAGGCATTCTCTCAGAATCCATGAGCCTGAAGGGCGCGCAGGTCACCGGCATCGACCTCGGGGAGAAAGCCCTCAAGGTTGCCCAGTTGCACGGCCTGGAGAGCGGGGTCAAGGTGGATTACCGGCTTGTCTCCGTTGAGACGCTGGCCGACGAGATGCCGGAAAGCTTTGATGTGGTTACCTGCATGGAACTGCTGGAACATGTCCCGGATCCTGCCGCCGTCGTGGAGGCTTGTTCCAGACTGGTCAAACCGGGCGGCACCGTATTTTTTTCTACCATCAATCGAAACCCCAAAGCGTATCTTTTTGCCGTCCTCGGCGCAGAGTATGTGCTTAACCTGTTGCCCAAAGGTACACATGACTACGAGAAGTTCATCAAACCCTCTGAGCTGGCAGCGTGGTGCCGCAGTGCCGGCTTGTCAGAATGCAGACTCAAGGGCATGACCTACAATCCGCTCACCCAGCTTTACCGGCTCGGTGAGGATGTGACGGTCAACTACATTCTTTACGCCACGAAATAGCCTGTGCTGCAGCTCATCCTTTTCGACCTCGACGGTACGCTGGTCGATACTGCGCCTGACCTTGGACTCGCCTTGAACATGCAACGCGAACGCCACGGTCTGCCGCCCCTGCCATTGGAAACCATACGACCATATGCATCTCATGGTTCCCGTGGTCTGCTATCCGTAGGATTCGGCTTGAAGCCGGAGGATGATTTGTTTGGCCAGATGCGTGAGGAATACCTGGATTTGTATGATGAAGTATTTACCCGTTCGCCGCTTCTCTTCCCGGGGATAGACGCGCTACTCTCGTCTCTCGAGGAGAGGAAAATGCAGTGGGGCGTGGTAACCAACAAACCCTCGCGTTTTACCGGTCGGCTGCTGGGGGCCATGGGCTTGATCGAGCGGGCAGCCTGTACGGTAAGCGGAGATGATGCGGCAAGACCAAAGCCTTATCCCGATACTTTGTTGCTGGCATGCGAGCAGGTAGGCGTCGAGCCGGCACAATGCCTGTATGTCGGAGATGCGGAGCGTGACATCCAGGCCGCCAAAGCGGCAGGTATGCCCAGCGTGGTAGCTATGTATGGATATATTGACCAGACGGACCGGCCGGATGAGTGGGGCGCCGATGCATTTGTGAACTCGCCGTTGAGCCTGCTGCAGCTGATCGCCCAGCCAGGCGACGTCTGTTAGCGATTAGCCGATACTGCGGCGCTCCATCAGCGCCTGGGCCAGCGTGCCACTGTCTACGTGTTCAATCTCTCCGCCCATGGGAAGCCCCCGGGCAATGCGGCTCACGCTCAACCCGCGGGAACGCAGCAATT
>DASTRT010000375.1:0-3053 GCA_035761085.1 Methylophilaceae bacterium | reverse complement strand
AGCTCATGGCTGATGCCTTCCGCAATGCCTGGGAAGCCGAAGGCGGCCAGGTCGTGCAGCAGATCGACGTGGTCGAAGGCACTTCGCTCGACGGTCTCAAATCCACACTGGCCACCTACCCGGCAGATTTCATCCTGCTGGCAACCAATGGCGAAGAAGCCCGCCACATCCGACCCAACCTGGATATCGCGACTCCGACATTCGGCTTCTCACACATCTACGATGGCCTGGCCTATGATCCGGCTAATGCCGCCCTGTCAGCCGTGCAGTTTGTCGATCTTCCATGGGTACTGAAGCCGGACAGCCCTGCTTTCGCCGGTTACCAGAAAGCTGCCGCGGAGTTGCCGCGCGGCGAGATGCAGCGCTGGTTCGCGCTGGGGGCGGACGCTTACCGCATCCTGCAGGTACTCGCGCGCCAGCCGCTGCAAGGTACGGTAATCAACGGCCTGACGGGCAAGATCCACATTTCGCCAACCGGTGAAATTACGCGTGAGCTGGCCTTGGCCCGCTTCAGTCCCGCCGGCATCCTGGTGGATCATTTGCCGTGAACCTGCTGGGTGGCGAGGCCGAACAGCTGGCTGCCGCCTTTCTCCAGCAACAGGGCCTCAAGCTGGTGACGCGGAACTACCAGTGCCGGTTTGGTGAAATCGACCTCATCATGCGAGACGGCAAAACCCTGGTGTTCGTCGAGGTGCGGCTCAGGCGCAATCCCAATTTTGGCGGCGCAGTCATGAGCATCACGGCGAACAAGCGGCAGAAACTGATCCGTACCGCCGAACATTATCTGCAGCAGCAGGGAGAAGCCCTTTGCCGCTTTGATGCCATTCTCATGGACTCGACCAGCCCGCAGGGCATCGAGTGGATAAAGAATGCCTTTGACGCCTAGCTTGGCTAAACTCTCCCCATGGACCTGACGTTACGTATTACCGACCATTTCGAACAGAGCGGCCAGCTCAAGCTGGAGCTGGGGCCGCTGCTGTCGCGCCCCATTGCTGCCGCCGCTCAGCTGATTGCCGATGCGCTGCTGGCAGAACGCAAGGTACTGGCTTGCGGCAACGGCGGGTCGGCAGCCAACGCCCAGTACTTCGCTTCCCGCATGCTCAACCGTTATGAAATGGAACGGCCCGGACTGGCTGCCATACCTTTATGCGGGGACGGGGCAACCCTGACTTACATTGCCAATGATGCGCAGTTCAGTGAAGTATTCGCCAAGCAGGTCAGCGCACTGGGGCAAGCGGGAGATATCCTGCTCGCCATGAGCGGCAGTGGCAATTCCGAGAACGTCCTGCGTGCGATCCAGGCTGCCAAGGATCGCGACATGTCCATTATCGCCATGAGCGGCGGCGACGGCGGCCAGCTAGTTGAACTTCTGGATGACCATGACATCCATATCGGGGTGCCGCATGAGAATGCGGCCCGGGTCCAGGAAGTTTATGTACTCACGCTGCACTGCCTTTGCGATTCCATCGATTGTCTTTTGCTAGGAGTAAATTAATGCGCCCATTCAAACTTTCCCCCATTGCATTACTGGTAACCGCAGCCGTGCTTGGAACGCAGCTTACCGCCTGCGGTCCCGTGGTCGTCGGCGGTGCCGCCGCTGCGGGTGTAGTCGCCGCTGACCGTCGTACCGCAGGTACCTTCGTCGAGGATCAGAGCATCGAGCTAAAGGCCAAGAAGGCCATTGTCGACAATATCGGCGCAGCCAATATCGATGTAAGCGTCACCAGCTTCAACCGCAATATCCTGCTGACCGGACAGGCCATCGATGAGGCAACCAAGGCCAAGGCCGAGACGGTAGCCAAGACAATTGAAAACGTGCGCACCATCACCAATGAACTCACCGTCGGCGAACCCAGCACCTTCACAGAAAACAACAACGACGCCTACATCACCTCCAAGGTAAAAGGCCGCATGCTTAAAGAGAACCGATTCCCGGCCAATTATGTCAAAGTGGTCACCGAGAACGGTGTTGTCTACCTGATGGGTCTGGTGACCAAGCAGGAGGCTGAAGATGCCGTGGATATCGCTCGCGGCACGGAAGGCGTGGAGAAAGTGGTCAAGGTCTTCGAGTACATCGAGAACCCGTAGGCAAGAATGCGGCGGCCGGATACGCTATAATTCCGGCTGCCTAACCCGTATCGAGCAATAGGAATTCGAGCAATTGGATCAGCCCAAGAACGAAATCATCATTGAAGGTTTAACCAAAAGCGGCAAGCCTTTCCGCCCCAGCGACTGGGTGGACCGCATGTGCAGCACCTATGCCAGTTTCGGCCCTGACCGCAAGCTGCGCTATTCTCCCTATCTCAAGCCGCGCGTCGTCAATGGTGTACGCTGCCTGGCCGTGGACCTCAAGCTCAAGGATGTGAATCCGGAAGGCTATGAGCAGCTCATGCATTTCGCTGACGAAAACCAGCTGAGCATCCGCGACGCCGAAGGCAACAGCATTTCTGCTGCTTAAGGCTTCCCCGCCAGCAACTGCTCGATATCCTTGCGGCTGATCTTGCCGCGTCTGACTTTCACCAGCTTCCCTTCCGGGTCATAGATAAAGGTGGTGGGCAGGACCTCGTCCGGCCCGATCTGGCTGGTCACGGATTTATTACCCAGCACGATGGGATAGGACATCAGCATGTCGTCGACGAAATCGGCGACTTCCTTGCGGCTCTTGTATTGCAGCGCGATGCCGATGATCGCCAGATCCTTGCTCTTGTGGTCGTCGTACGTCAGCACGAGGTCGGGAATTTCTTCCAGGCAAGGCGGGCACCAGGTGGCCCAATAGTTGACCAGCAACCACTTACCCCGGTAATCGGACAAACGGTGCTGCTTGCCGGCCATGTCGGTGAGCACAAACCCCTGACTGGCACCACTGGCATAACTCATGGCTGAAACCAGCAGCAGCATGACCAGCAGCCGGAGGAAAAGCTTCACTGCGTATCTCCCGTGCAATAAGGATGGCAACATCACTCTATTATGGTTCAAATACGGCGATAACATAAAATACGTGTTTTACGCAGTGACAACCGGCAGAAGAGCCACTATCATTTGCCTACACCTTC
>DASTRT010000374.1:0-3666 GCA_035761085.1 Methylophilaceae bacterium | reverse complement strand
ACCTTGTGCGGCATGGTGGAGGAGCCCACTTCGCCGGCGACGACTTTCTGCTTGAAGTAGCCAAGTGAGATGTAGCCCCAGATGTCGCGGTCGAGGTCGATCAGAATGGTGTTGATGCGCGCCATGGCATCGTATAGTTCGGCCATGTAGTCGTGCGGCTCGATCTGCGTGGTGTAGGGGTTGTAGGTCAGGCCCAGACGGGTGACGAAGCGGTGTGCAAAGCCTTCCCATTCGAAATCGGGATAGGCCGACAAGTGCGCGTTGAAGTTGCCGACCGCGCCGTTGATCTTGCCGAGGATTTCCGTTTCTGCGAGCTGCTTGCGCTGGCGGCGCAGGCGATAGACGACGTTAGCGATTTCCTTGCCTACGGTGGTCGGTGAAGCAGGCTGGCCGTGCGTGTGGGCCAGCATGGGCATTATTGCCAATTGCGTGGCAAGCTCAGTCAGCCGCGCGATGAGCTTATCCAGCGTGGGCAGTATGACGTTGTCGCGCGCATTCTTGAGCATGAGCGCGTGCGACAGATTGTTGATGTCTTCCGAGGTGCAGGCGAAATGGATGAATTCGCTGGCCACCTGGATTTCACGATTGGTTTCGAAGCGCTGCTTGAGCCAGTATTCCAGCGCCTTCACGTCGTGGTTGGTGCGCGCTTCGATATGCTTGACCTCGGCCGCTTCTGCCTCGCCGAAGCCGGCGATGGCCGCATCCAGTTCCTTGATGGTATCGCTGCCGAATGCACTGATTTCCTTGATCTCGGATTCCGCCGCCAGCGCTTTCAGCCATTCCACTTCCACCAGCATGCGATAGCGGATCAGGGCGAACTCGCTGAAATAGGGGCGCAGCGGGTCGAGTTTGGTCTGGTAGCGGCCGTCGAGGGGGGAAAGGGCGTTAAGCGCGGTCAGTTGCATCAGGGGCCTTTTATGATTAGCGGAATGGCAGTCGTGATTTTACCCTACAACGCACCCCGGCAAAAATGCAGAAGAGGCGGGCGACGAGAACTTTTGCATATCCGCGCACTCAACATGGTTATACTATGGACTTGACCCAAGAATGCAGGCGATTTAATGAATAAACGTTTACTGCTCAGACCGTTATTCAATGTTGTGACGTTCGCCTGCGTCTTTGCAACCGCCCCAACTTTTGCCGAAGAAGTGTCTGCAAAGTCCAATCAGAGCACGGAAGAACGCCTGCGCGAAATGGACACCAACAAGGACGGCATGGTCAGCGTGCTCGAAGTGCGGGCCGCGCTCGAGGCCCGGCATGACAAGCAATATGACAAGGCCGCCCTGGATGAGCTGGTGGCGGGCGCTTCCGGCCGCAGCTGCAGCACGCCGTTCGCCCAGAACTTCTACTGAGTTTGCTTGACTCATATACCCGGTTGCCATGGTTCGCTGCCCTGGCCGCCTGTATAATTGAGGTTTTCCCGTTGTGACTGATCTGACTATGCTGAACGCCTATCGCGAACACGTGGCCGAGCGCGCCGCGCAGGATTTGCCGCCATTACCCCTCAATGCCGAACAGACTGCCCAGCTCATCGAGCTGTTGAAAAATCCGCCGGCCGGCGAAGAGCAGGCGCTGCTTGATCTGCTGCAAAATCGCATTCCCGCGGGTGTGGACCAGGCTGCTTATGTAAAGGCCGCCTTCCTTGCCGATATTGCCAAGGGCGAGGCCAGGTCTCCGCTGCTGACCCCGGAAAAAGCCGTGGCACTGCTGGGCACCATGCTGGGCGGCTACAACGTGCAGGCGCTGGTTGCGTTGCTCGATAGCCCGCTGGGTGCACAGGCCGCCGACGCGCTATCCCACACCATCCTGATGTTTGACGCCTTCCATGATGTCGCCGAGAAGATGAAGGCGGGTAATCTGCACGCGAAGAAGCTCATCGAATCCTGGGCCAATGCCGAGTGGTTTACCTCACGGCCTGCATTGCCGCAGGAAATCAAGGCGGTGGTATTCAAGGTGCCCGGCGAAACCAATACCGACGATCTTTCCCCGGCGCAGGAAGCCTGGTCGCGGCCGGACATCCCGCTGCATGCCAAGGCCATGCTGGTGAACAAGATGCCTGGCGCGCTGATGGAGATCGAGGCACTCAAGCGCCGCGGCCTGCCGCTTGCCTATGTCGGCGACGTGGTCGGCACCGGCTCCTCACGCAAATCGGCGATCAATTCCGTGCAGTGGCACATGGGCTCAGGCATCCCGCACATTCCCAACAAGCGCAGCGGCGGCATCGTCATCGGCGGCAAGATCGCCCCGATCTTCTTCAACACCGCCGAAGACTCGGGCGCGTTGCCTATCCAGTGCGATGTCAGCAAGCTCAGCACCGGTGAAATCATCACTATCCGCCCCTTCGAGGGCAAGATCCTCGACGAGCTGGGCAAGGTCGTCGCCGAATTCAAGCTGGCGCCGATCACGCTGCCGGACGAAGTGCGCGCCGGCGGCCGTATTCCGCTGATCATCGGCCGCGGGTTGACGACCAACGCAAGACAATTGCTGGGTCTGCCGCCCTCCGATCAATTCATCATGCCGGTGCCGCCGCGAGATAGCGGCAAAGGCTACACGCTGGCGCAAAAGATGGTGGGCCGGGCCTGTGGTGTGGAAGGCATTCGCCCCGGCACCTATTGCGAACCCAAGATCACCACGGTCGGGTCGCAGGACACCACCGGCGCCATGACGCGTGACGAGCTCAAGGAACTGGCCTGCCTGGGTTTCAGCGCCGATCTCGTCATGCAGAGTTTCTGCCACACGGCGGCCTATCCCAAACCAGTCGACATCAAACTGCAGCACGAGCTGCCGGAATTCATTTCCAGCCGCGGCGGCGTCAGCTTGCGCCCCGGCGACGGCGTCATTCACTCCTGGCTCAACCGGATGATATTGCCGGATACCGTCGGCACCGGCGGCGATTCGCATACACGCTTCCCCATTGGCATCTCGTTCCCTGCGGGCTCCGGGCTGGTAGCGTTTGCCGCTGCCATGGGCGCCATGCCGCTCGACATGCCGGAATCGGTACTGGTGCGCTTCAAGGGCGAGATGCAGCCAGGCATCACGCTGCGCGACCTGGTCAACGCCATTCCTTATGCGGCCATCCAGAACGGCGAACTGACCGTCGGCAAGCAAGGCAAGAAGAATGTATTCAACGGCCGTATCCTCGAAATCGAGGGCCTGCCGGATCTCAAGGTGGAGCAGGCATTCGAGTTCGCCGATGCCTCGGCTGAGCGCTCGGCCAACGGCTGTACCGTGCGGCTCAACAAGGAACCCATCATCGAGTTCCTGCGCTCCAACATCGTGCTCATGCAGAACATGATCGACAACGGTTATGAGGACGCACGCACCCTCCAGCGTCGCATCGAGGCGATGGAAGCCTGGCTGGCCGATCCGCAATTGCTTGAGCCGGATGCGGATGCCGAGTACGCCTACGTGCTGGAAATCGACCTCAACGAGATCAGGGAACCGCTGGTGGCCTGCCCCAACGATCCGGACGATATCAAGCCGCTGTCGGCGGTGGTCGGCGACAAGGTGGACGAGGTATTCATCGGCTCCTGCATGACCAATATCGGCCATTACCGGGCTGCCGCCAAGGTGCTGGAAGGCGCGGGCGGCATTCCCACCCGGCTGTGGATCGCACCGCCGACGCGCATGGACGAGAACCAGCTGCGCGACGAAGGCGTGTATGCC
>DASTRT010000373.1:0-4262 GCA_035761085.1 Methylophilaceae bacterium | reverse complement strand
CGTGCATGTCGCGAGCGAAGCTGCTGCCGTCGAAATTCGTATGGATGTACTCGCCCTGCACCTTGACCGGACCATAGGCCAAGGCCATTTCATAGCCGTTACGGATGCGTTGCACATCATCGCCGAAGGCATTCGCCGTCGCTGTGCCGCAGGCAGCTACAGCACAAGTCGTGCGGAAAAACTGCAGGCCTCGCCCTTCCGTCTGCACTGCGGGCACAAAGCCGGATTGCTCTTCGGAGGCTTCATTGCCTTTGGCGTAGAACCCGCCAACATGCACCACGGCATTTTGCCAGCCGGCTATTTGAGCTAAATTCGCGGTGATACGGCCGGTGGCATCCTTGCTGTCCGAGCGCACATCGGTCTCATCCGAAGTACCGTTCCCGTTGATGTAGGCCAGGCTGTAGTTGATCCCGGTGAACGGAGAGCCAAACACCATCACTCCGCGGTCATAGGTACTACCCAGTAGTGCATCGGCCATCGATCGCTCCTGGAAATCGGTGTAATTGCTGCTCGTGGTGCGCTCCAGCCCATAGAAAGGTTTGAACTGGCCCAGTCGAACCCTGGCGGCTTTCCACTTGTTGAAATCGATATAGCCATAGGTCAGGGTAGAACTGCCCCCGGCATATTCCCCTTCCACACGCACGCTGAAATCCTGGTAGAAGGTCAGGGTCGCGCCCAGTCTTGCGCGACGCACACTGAAAGTATCGGCAGCATCCACATCGGGGGAAAACTTACGATAATCGGCCTGCAGCCTGCCGTTGATGCCTAATTTCCAGTCACCGGAAGCATCCTTGAAAACAATGCCATCCTTGAAGGAGGCCAATACTGGAGAACCCTGCCCATCGGGCTTTGTTTCCCCCGCAACGACGGTCGACTGACTGGTTGGAGCAGCGCCCCTCGCCAGCTCCTGGTTCAGACGTTCGATTTGCCTGTCCTGCTCGGCTCGCTGCTGTTGCATCGCCTTGACTTCCCGGCTGAGTGCCTCTACCTGTTTCTGCAGCTGCGCCATCCTGGCTTCAATATTGTCGTCAGCGTAAGCTGCAACAGGGAGAAACAACGGTATCAAAAGGTAGAGCATGCACTGCCTGACTGACATGGATTCCCCCGGCTATCGTTATATTCGTAAAAATATAACGATAGCCGTAATCAGCCAGGGTGGCAATACGAACAAACCGGTGGATTCAGGCTAAAACGGAAGCGCTTTCCCTGATGGCTTCGGCAACGAGGGGATGCAGGCCCTGGCCCTGATTCTCGGTAACATGGCGCACAATCTGTTCGCGCATGTTATGCGCCCAGAAACGATGAATGTGGTTGGCGATGTCGTGCCGGGCTTGCGCCTGGTCAGGATAGGATGAAAAAAAATCACCGATCTGGTTGGCCATGGTGATCAGATGTTCCAGTTTCATTTCTTATTCCTCATGCAGGATTCTTTCCGGCCTGCTGTAAATCACATGTTGCGTCTCGCGGGCGAACCCGACCAGGGTAACGCCGCATTGACGGGCAATCCGGATCGCGAGTCCGGTTGGTGCTGAGACGGCCGCCAGCATTGGTATACCTGCTGCCGCAGTCTTTTGCACCATCTCATAACTGGCCCGGCTCGTTGTCAGCACGAAGCCCATCCCCTTTACTCCATCAAGAAGACGGGCCCCGATCAACTTGTCCAGCGCATTGTGCCGGCCCACATCCTCACGCAGCAGAGTAACTTCACCATCAGCATTCACCCAGGCACAGGCATGGGTAGCGCCAGTCTCTGCCTGTAACCGCTGCTGCGTCCTGATTTGCACCAGGGCGCGATGCAGCGCAGCGCTTTTTACCCTTAGGGCTGTTTCCGGCACCGTTTCAGGGATGCGCATCGCCTGATCCAGGCTTTCCGACCCGCACAGGCCACATCCCGTCCTGCCAGTCATGCTGCGCCGCCGCTCCTTGAGCTTGTGAAACTGTTCAGCCGCCAGCTCGATGTGCAACTCGATACCTTGATTCTGTGGCACGACCTCCACGCCATAGATATCTCCGACAGTAGCCGCGATGCCTTCAGTCAGGGAGAAGCCGAGGGCGAAATCCTCAAGGTCCCGCGGGGTAGCCAACATGACGGCATGGGAAACCCCGTTGTACACCATGGCCACCGGGACTTCCTCGGCCACGCAGTCATCCAGTTGCCGAAGGCGGCCCTGCTCCCATTTCAGAACAGAATAATGGCCAGATGGTTCGGTTGCCGCAAGGACGTCTTCGGTAAGCTTCACCAAAGGCTATTCGACCTGTGCCGTCTCGCCATTCTGGTTAGCCAGCGCCAGCTGTTCCTCGGTGAAATCCTGGAACTGCTTCTGCCATTCGGAAAGCTGCGAAACACGTGCAACCTGCACCGCCGTCACCTTGTATTCCGGGCAATTGGTCGCCCAGTCCGAATTTTCCGTGGTGATGACATTCGCGCCGCATTCCGGATGGTGGAAAGTGGTATAGACGACACCCGGCTGCATGCGCTCAGTGATCAGGGCTCGCAAAACGGTCTCTCCGGCACGACTCTTGATGCCTACCCAGTCCCCATCCTGGATGCCGCGTTCTTCCGCGTCATGCGGATGAATCTCCAGACGGTCCTCCGGATGCCAGGCTACGTTATCCGTACGGCGCGTCTGCGCGCCGACGTTGTACTGGCTGAGGATACGGCCGGTAGTCAGCAACAGCGGGTACATCGGCGTCACCTTCTCAGAGGTGGCGACGTACTGCGTAATAAAGAACTTGCCCTTGCCGCGAACGAACTCATCCACGTGCATGATGGGCGTACCTTCCGGATGCTCGTCATCGCATGGCCACTGGATGCTGCCCAGCCGGTCGAGCTTTTCGAAGCTCACGCCGGCAAAGGTCGGCGTGAGGCGCGCAATTTCATCCATGATGTCGGAAGCATGCTTGTATTCCATGGGATAGCCCAGCGCCTTGGACAGCATGGCGGTGATTTCCCAGTCTTCATAGCCATTCTTCGGCGTCATGACGCGACGCACGGGAGAAACGCGCCGCTCAGCATTGGTGAAAGTACCGTTCTTTTCCAGGAAAGACGCGCCGGGGAAGAACACATGCGCGAACTTGGCGGTTTCATTGAGGAACAAGTCCTGAATGATCACGCATTCCATGTTTTCCAGGGCTGCAGTCACATGCTGAGTATTGGGGTCGGACTGGGCAATGTCTTCGCCATTGCAGTAGACCGCCTTGAACGTGCCTTCCACCGCCATATCCAGCATATTGGGGATGCGCAGGCCCGGGTCCTTGCTCAGGGAGACACCCCAGGCCGATTCGAACAAAGCACGAGTGGCGTCATCGTCAACATGGCGATAGCCGGTAAATTCGTGCGGCATGGAACCCATGTCGCATGAGCCCTGGACGTTATTCTGACCGCGCATCGGGTTGACGCCGACGCCCTCGCGGCCCAGGTTGCCAGTGGCCATAGCTAGGTTGGCAATGCCAATCACGGCTGTCGAGCCCTGGCTGTGCTCCGTAACCCCCAAGCCATAATAAATGGACGCGTTGCCGCCGGTGGCGTAGAGACGGGTGGCGGCCCGCACATCAGCGGCCGGCACGCCCAGCTCTTTCTCAAGAGCCTCTGGCGAATTTTCCGGCTTGGCCGCGAAATCGCGCCAGGTTTCAAAAGAATCCCACTCGCAACGCGCCTTGACGAATTCTTCGTCCACCAAGCCTTCGGTCACGAGGACATGCGACATGGCGGAAATCAGCGCGACATTGGTGCCCGGCCGCAGCTTGAGGTGATAATCCGCCTTCACATGGGGTGCAGAGACGAGGTCGATGGCACGGGGGTCGGCGATGATAAGCCGCGCGCCCTGCCGCAGCCTGCGCTTCAACTGTGAGCCGAAGACCGGGTGGGCATCGGTGGGATTGGCTCCAATGATGAAGATCACATCCGAGTGCATGACCGAATCGAAAGTCTGCGTCCCGGCGGACTCTCCCAGCGTCTGCTTCAGACCATAACCGGTCGGCGAATGGCAGACGCGGGCGCAGGTATCAACGTGGTTGGTACCGAATACAGCACGCACCAGTTTTTGCACCACATAGACTTCTTCATTGGTACAGCGCGAGGAGGTAATGGCGCCGACCGAATCCTTGCCGTACTTGGCCTGGATGCGCTTGATCTCGCTGGCGGCATAATCGATCGCCTCTTCCCACGATACCTGCTGCCAGGCATCGTTGATGCTCTTGCGGATCATGGGCGTTGTGATGCGGTCCTTGTGCGTCGCATAACCCCAGGCGAAGCGGCCCTT
>DASTRT010000372.1:0-3945 GCA_035761085.1 Methylophilaceae bacterium | reverse complement strand
CCAGACAGCCAGGCCCCGCGGCGAACCTCAAGACAACGGAAAATAACGCCGGGCAGGACGCCGGCGCCGGCCTAATAGGCCAACTGGGTGTGCAAGTCCAGCAAGGAGGCCGGCAGCTCTTCGCGCCGTTCGAAGGACACGTATTCCCAGGCGTCCTGTTGCCCCAGCAGGGTGCGCACCAGCTGGTTATTCAGGGCATGCCCGGAGCGGAAGGCGGAAAACTCGCCGATGACCGGATGCCCCAGCAGGTATAAATCCCCGATGGCATCCAGCAGCTTGTGCCGGACGAATTCGTCTTCATAGCGGAAGCCGTCCGGATTGAGCATACGGTATTCATCCAGCACGATGGCGTTATCCATGCTGCCGCCCAAGGCCAGGCCCATGGCACGTAACTGCTCCACATCGCGCATGAAACCGAAGGTACGCGCCCGCGCCACCTGGCGGGCAAACGACACATCGGCAAAATCGACCGTGACCGACTGTGGCGTCTGGCCAATCACGGGGTGATCGAAAGCAATCGTAAAATTCAGCTTAAAGCCGTCATAGGGGGCAAAGCGCACCCACTTGTCGCCCTCATCGAGGAACACCGGTTTTTTGATCCGGATGAATTTCTTCGGCGCGTTCTGTTCACTGATGCCAGCTGACTGGATCAAAAAGACGAAGGGCGTGGCGCTGCCATCCATGATCGGCACTTCCGGCGCCGACAGGTCGACATAGGCATTATCGATGCCCAGCCCGGAAAACGCCGCCATCAAATGCTCGACGGTGCCGATCTTGACGCCGTCCTGCTCCAGGGTCGAAGACAGCCGGGTATCCCCGACCAGGTAGGGATCGGCCTTGACCAGCGGCGCCGACGGCAGGTCGGTACGGCAGAATACAATGCCGGTATTCGGCAGCGCCGGGCGCAGGCTCAGATACACCTTTTCCCCCGTGTGCAAGCCGATCCCGGTTGCATTCACAACCGTTTTCAGT
This sequence comes from Methylophilaceae bacterium, assembly GCA_035761085.1. GTDB lineage: Bacteria > Pseudomonadota > Gammaproteobacteria > Burkholderiales > Methylophilaceae > DASTRT01. The sequence continues at coordinate 2,973 of DASTRT010000372.1, read as the reverse complement.
GTCCGCTGCTTGATCATGCGACTCCCTTGGCCTTTTTCATATCTTTTTGGAATGACTAATTGTAGAACAGCAACGAATCTTGCGCCAATCGCTGCACAACATGCCAAATGCTACAACCGCCCGCGGGCGGCTGCAGCATTCCCTTTATTTTCAGACACAAGCGGTCCGGCTAAGGTTCAATCGGCCTGTTTGCGCAGGAACGCCGGGATGTCCAGCATATCCACGCCCGACTGGCGCATCGCCTCGACCTGTGCGGCGTGCTGGTCACGCCCGCCGCGGCCACGGAAGACGCTGGGCGCGTCCATTTCGCCGGTCGGCAGCGGCACGTTATCCGTGCCGGTGCGCACCACGGTCACCCGCAGCGATTCGCCCATGTCGTCATTGATCACGTTGCCGACGAAGACCTGGACTTCATCTGCGGCGAAGGCCTTGATCGTATTCATGACATCGTGCATTTCCTTCATCTTGAAGCTGCTCGACGCCGTGATGTTGACCAGCACCCCGCGCGCGCCGGACAGATTCACATCCTCCAGCAGCGGGCTGGCCACCGCCTGCTCGGCGGCCACCTTGGCACGCTGCGGCCCGGTCGCCGTCGCCGAACCCATCATTGCCATGCCCATTTCCGACATCACGGTGCGCACATCGGCAAAGTCGACGTTGACCAGGCCGGGGCAGTTAATGACCTCGGCAATCCCTGCCACAGCGCCGTTGAGCACGTTATTGGCCGCTTCATAAGCGCCCAGGAGGGTCACATCGTCACCCAGCACCTGCATCAGCTTTTCGTTCGGCACGACAATCAGCGAATCGACATACTTGGACAGCTCAGCGATACCAGCCTGGGCCACCTTGGTGCGCTTGCCTTCAAACATGAACGGCTTGGTCACCACCGCCACGGTCAGGATATCCAGCTCCTTGGCGATCGAGGCCACTACCGGCGCCGCGCCAGTGCCCGTGCCGCCGCCCATGCCGGCGGTAATGAACAGCATATCGGCACCTTCGATCATCTCGATGATCCGCTCGCGATCCTCCAGGGCAGCATCGCGGCCGATATCCGGGTTGGCGCCGGCACCGAGGCCGCGGGTCAGCTGGCCGCCCAGCTGGATCTGGTTTTTTGCCTTGCTGACCTTAAGGGCCTGGGCATCGGTATTGGCGACGATGAACTCCACGCCGCCCACGCCATGCTCGATCATATGATCAATGGCGTTGCCGCCGCAACCGCCGACGCCGATGACTTTAATGACCGCTTCCTGCATGTCATTGCTGACGATTTCAAACATTTTTTTGCCTCCTGAGGGATATTTAATTATTAAGTTCTTAGTTGCTTACGTTCTTTATTAACCACCACTCGTTTGATCTGCTTGTATCTCGACCCTGTCCTGCACCCGTTAAAAATTACCCTGGAACCAGTTCTTCATCCGGCCGATCAACTGGCCGAGCGAAGAGAACTCCTGTTTTTCCTGCCTGTTTCGCGCCCGGTCTTCCAAGCCCTGCAACAGCAGCCCCACGCCGGTCGCGAAACGGGGATTGCTGACCACCTCCGACAGGCCGCCTACGTACTGGGGAATGCCCAGCCGTACCGGCATATGGAATACCTCCTCACCCAACTCCACCATGCCCTGCATCAGCGCCGAACCGCCGGTCAGGACGATCCCGGAGGACAGCAGGTCCTCGTAGCCGGTGCGCCGCAACTCGGCCTGCACCAGGGAATACAGTTCCTCCACCCGCGGCTCGATCATTTCCGCCAGGGTCTGACGCGACATTTCGCGCGCCTCGCGCTCGCCGACACCAGGCACCTCAAACACTTCATTGGGACTGGCCAGTTGCCGTAAGGCGCAGCCATATTCGCGTTTGATATCCTCGGCATCCTTGGTCGGCGTCCGCACCCCCATGGCAATGTCATTGGTGATCTGGTCGCCGGCGATGGGAATCACTGCCGTATGGCGAATGGCGCCATGCGTATAAACAGCGATGTCCGTGGTGCCGCCGCCAATATCGATCAGGCAGACGCCCAGGTCTTTTTCGTCCTCTGTCAGCACCGCCTTGCTCGACGCCAGCGGCTGCAGGATCAGGTCGGCCACTTCCAGGCCGCAGCGGCGCACGCACTTGATGATGTTCTGCGCCGCCGACACCGCCCCGGTGACGATGTGCGTCTTGACTTCCAGGCGCACGCCACTCATGCCCAGCGGTTCCCGCACGTCTTCCTGGCCATCAATGATGAATTCCTGCGTCAGGATATGCAGGATCTGCTGGTCCATGGGGATGCTGATCGCCCGCGCCGTCTCAATGACCCGGTCCACGTCCGCCTGGGTGACTTCCTTGTCCTTGATGGCCACCATGCCGTGCGAGTTCATGCTTTTGATATGACTGCCGGCAATGCCGGTGTACACGTCACGGATTTTGATATCGGCCATCAGCTCGGCCTCTTCCAGCGCCCGCTGGATCGCCGCCACCGTCGATTCGATATTCACCACGACGCCTTTTTTCAGGCCGCGCGACGCATGCTGGCCCATACCAATGATTTCCAGCCGGCCTTCTGGCAACACCTCCGCCACGATGGCGACAATCTTCGAGGTGCCGATGTCCAGCCCGACAATGACATTTTTCTGTTCTTTTGCCCTGCCCATGTTGTGATCTCCCTGCCCCCGTCACATTGCCGTCGGGGCGTGCACCGTTTGTTTAGCTGTTTGTTTAGTCGTTGCGGCAAGCCGCATTGCAAAGCCACTGGTATAACGTAAATCCACGTAAATGGGCGGCGCTTTAAGGGCGCCCATCAACTGGGGGTACACCTGCACAAAGCGCGCCAACCGCTGCTCCGCCTGGTCGCGCCCCAGTTTGATCGTCAAACCGTTGTTCAGCGTCATCGCCCAGGCACGGCGCGGGCTCAGCACCAGTCGTACCGGCTTCAACTGCAAGGGCGCCAGCGCATGCGCAAAGATGCCGTATTCCTGCAGCAGCCGCGGCGCGCTCTGGGGC
>DASTRT010000371.1:0-8581 GCA_035761085.1 Methylophilaceae bacterium | reverse complement strand
GCTGGCCATGACGTTGACTGCACTGGCCGCGCAGAGCCTGGGCGACCTGCGGATCCTGGTTTCGGACCAGTCGGATGCGGCCGATGCGCTGGAGCGCCCCGAAGTGCTCGCGGTGCGGCGCCTGTTGTCGGCACGCGGCATTGAAGTTCGGGTTTGGCGCCATCTGCCGCGGCTGGGCATGGCGGAGCAGCGGGCCTTCCTGCTTTCCCAGGTCACGGCACCGTATTGCCTCTTTCTCGACGACGACGTGCTGCTGGAAAACGATCTGGTGGAGCGGCTCTACAACGCCATCACCGAGCAGCAGTGCGGCTTTGTCGGCAGTGCACTGCACGGGCTGAGCTACGCCGAGCAGGAGCGGCCGCACCAGCAGCAGATCGAATTCTGGGAAGGGCAGGTCGAACCGGAAGTGGTAATTCCCGAAGGGCCGGGCTGGGAGCGCTACCAGCTGCACAATGCCGCCAACCTGTTTCATGTGCAGCAGAAATTCGGCTTGAGCCGCGAGCAGACGCGCTATTACCGTGTGGCGTGGATCGGCGGCTGCGTGCTGTTCGATACAGCCAAATTGCGCGAAACCGGCGGCTTCGATTTCTGGCCCGAGCTGCCGCCACAGCATAGCGGCGAGGACGTGCTGGCGCAGTTGCGCGTCATGGAGCGTTTTGGCGGCTGCGGCATCATTCCTTCCGGGGCCTACCACATGGAGCTGCCGACCACGGTACACGAGCGGCACGTGGACGCTCCAAAGGTCCTGTGGCATCCGCCGAGGCGGCCGAACTTCCCGATGGGACAGTCGCTATGAGGGAGCAGTCGTTATGAGTCAGCACAACCCGATATTCGACAACATCGGCCCGCCGCTCCCTGATGTACGCAGCATCGTCGCCTTGCGCCCCAATGCCATCGGCGATTTCATGTTTTCGCTGCCAGCCCTGCATGCCCTGCGGCACACCTATCCTCGGGCCAGGATAGTGCTGCTGGGGAAAAAGTGGCACGCGGATTTCCTGCGGCAACGGCCCAGCCCGGTGGATGAAGTCATCGTCATGCCCCCGGTCCCAGGCGTAGGTGCACCGCCCGATGCCCGGGTGGATCGGGCAGCGGTAGACCGGTTCGTCGAGGAGATGCGTAATGCGCATTTCGACCTGGCTATCCAGATGTACGGCGGTGGCGGCTACTCGAATGCCTTTATCAAGCGGTTGGGTGCGAAACTCACCATAGGTACCAAGACACCCGAAGCAGCGCCGCTGGACCGCTGGATTCCCTATGGCGAAATCTACAACCGCCGGCTGGAGTTGCTGCAGTTGGTAGCCATGGTGGGCGCGCGTCCGCTGCTCATGGAGCGCGAAGTCACGGTGACCGAGCAGGACAGGCGGGAAGCGGCGCAGTTACTGCCGCCTCGAGTTGGCGAGCGCATTGTCGTTATCCACCCGGGCGCCAGTGACGTCCGCCGTCATTGGCCGACTGAGCGCTTCGCTGCCGTGGCCGATGCGTTGGCCAGCCGGGGCGCGACCATAGTTATCAGTGCCACCGAGACCGAAGGCCATCTGGCCCGCGCCATCGCCAGCCGCATGCGGCATCCGGCGCTGGACTTCACCGGCAGGCTATCGCTCTCGGCCTTGTGCGGCCTGCTCGACCGCGCTGACATGATGGTTTCCAACGACACGGGTCCGTTGCATTTGGCTCTTGCGCTGGGAACGCCGACTGTCGGCATTTTCTGGCTGACCAATCTCATGGAATCCGGTCCGCTGCGTCAGCACCTGCTGCGGCCAGCCTTGTCGGTGCAGGCGCAATGCCCGGTTTGCGGCGTACCCAACCTCAAGTCGCGCTGTGAACACGATGTGTGCTTCGTCGGCGATGTGTCGACCGAAAAGGTGGCGCAGATGGCCCTGGAGCTGTTCGACGAGGTGGCTAGGCCGCAAGCTGCTGACGAGCCAGAGCCAGCACTTCTTCCACATGTTGTGCGGCGGGGTCCCACACGCAGCGATGCCGCTGCTGGTCGAGCGGCGCCCAGCGCGTGATGTCGGCCTTGCTGAAAATGACGACGCTGGGCAATTCGAGTCCGGCGGCGATATGGGAAACCCCGGTGTCGTTGCATACCAGCAGGCGGGCCTGGCTCATCAGGGCCGCCATGGCGCCGATGGAAATGGGGCCGGCGGCATTGACCGCGGGGGTTTGCATATGAGCGGCAACGGCTTCGGTCAGGTCGCGCTCCTTGGCGGAGCCGGTCAGTACCACGGTGACGCCGAATTCGGTAGCCAGGCGGTCGGCCACTTGCGCAAATGCCTGCGGCGGCCAGCACTTGTCACGCAGGCGGGCGCCGGGATGAAGGCAGATGTATTCGCCCGGCGTGAGCCCGGTGGCGAGTCCACTCTCGCGCAGTTCGTCCCAGTCGGCCTGCTTCAGCGGGAACTCGAGGTGTATGCCCGTAGCCGTGGCTCCGAGTTGTGTCACCAGGTTAAGCAGTCGCGTGGATTCTGGTCCGGAAGCAGGGTAGGGGAAATACGCTCCGGTGGCGTCATTGTCGAGCGCAGCCGTAGTGTAGCCCGCCGTACAGCGCGCGCCGAAGCTTTGCACGATGCTGTTACTGATTTCGCCGCTGCCATGCATCTGCAGGGCGAGGTCGAAACGGCGCGAGCGCAGCGTCTGGTAAAAGCCCGGCAGCAAGTCCGGTTGCACCTGCTGCTCGTGCAGCGCGGCATGGCCGGGAAACATGAAAAATTCATCGATATAGCGACCGAAGCGGCTGGCGAACTGTTCCGCCCAGGGCAGGCCGACGAGTGCAATGTGCGCATGCGGCAGCGAGTTTCGCAAGGCACGCAGCGCGGGTACGGCACACAGCATGTCGCCCAGCTGCAGGGCGCGGAAGACGACGACCGAATCGATTTCAAGCCGTTTCAACAGTGGAAAGGAGGTGACGGGTTTGGTGTGCAGGATGTTTTGGCTGATCTGGGGCATGTTTGAAATCCGCAGGGAATGGTTTGTAAATAGCGTCGTGAGGCGTCAGCCAAACTGGCCGGACCGACCTTCGAAAGCGGCCATTCTTGCGCAGCCTCTTGACCCTTACCGGTCGCTGGCGCACGTAAGGAACAGGCTGTGCCAGGCGCAGGAGGTTGTATGCTAGACAAGCGTGATAGTGGCGACGCTACAGGCGAGCCTGTGCCTGAGCCTCGCGCCGGCAGATGGCGCAAGCTCCTGCGGCTGGGTGGCAACGACATCACGCGGGACCTGTGGGATTTGCTGCGCGAATATCGTGTACGCATTCTGATTGCGATTGCCTTCCTGATCCTGGCCAAGGTGGCGACAGTAGCCGTTCCTCTGATCCTCAAGCGCATCATCGACGTGCTGTCCCAGCCGGGGAAGATTGCAGCGGCGCCGGTATTCCTGTTGGTTGGCTACTCCATCGTGCGGTTTGCCAGCACCTTGTTCAATGAACTGCGCGACCTGCTGTTCTCCCGGGTTTCACAGCGCACGGTGGCAGCCTATGCGCAAAAAACTTTCGGCCATCTGCATACCCTGGGCGCTCGCTTCCATTCGCAACGCAGGACGGGCGGACTGTTGCCGGACATCGACCGCGGCACGGCGGGTATCGCATTCCTGCTTGGTGCCGGCCTGTTCACCCTGGTGCCCATCCTGGTAGAAATCGGCATGGTGCTGTCCATCATGCTGTCCCGCTACAGCGGCTGGTTCGCTGCCATCATCGCCCTGACTTTCCTGGTCTATTCCGGCTTCACGCTTTATTTCACGGCGTTGCGCACGGTTTACCAACGGCGGGTGATCCGCCTCGACTCGCAGGCCAAGAACCGACTGGCGGACACCCTGATCAACGCCGACACCATCAAGTACTTCACCAATGAAGCGCTGGAATCGCGTCGCTTCAGCACCATCATGGGTCGCTGGACCGATGCCGCGATCAGCAACCAGAAGGCGCTGTTCATCCTGCATGTGGGACAGAGCGCCATTATCGGCGTAGGTGTGGCGGCCATCATGCTGCTGGCGGGTGACGGAGTGGTGCGCGGCGTCATGACGGTGGGCGACCTGGTGCTGATCAACACCTATGTGCTGCAGGTCTGCCTGCCGCTCAATGCGCTGGGCTTCGCCTATCGCGAGGTCAAGGATGCGCTGGTCAACGTCGAGCGCCTGTTCACCCTGCTGCGCGAGAAACCCGAGATCGTGCAGAAGCCGTCGCTGCCTGCGCTGCAGGTCAAGGGCGGCGAGGTGGAATTCGACCATGTCAGCTTCCACTATGAGGAGGAGCGCCCCATCCTGTTCGATGTCAGCTTGCATATTCCAGCGGGCAAGACGTTGGCGGTGGTGGGTGGCAGCGGCTCTGGCAAATCCACGCTGGCGCGTCTGCTGCTGCGTTTCTACGACCCAGTGCAAGGGCGCATCCTGATAGATGGCCAGGACATCAGCAAGGTACGCACAGACAGCCTGCGTCAGGCCATCGGCGTCGTCCCCCAGGACACCATCCTGTTCAACGAGAGCATTGCCTTCAATATCGGTTATGGTCGCTATGGCGCCAGCCGCGAGGAAATCATCCGGGTAGCGCGGGCCGCGCACATCCATGAATTCATAGAATCGTTGCCGGAGAAGTACGACACCATGGTGGGTGAGCGCGGCGTCAAGCTGTCGGGCGGCGAGCGTCAGCGTATCGCTGTCGCGCGCGCCATGCTCAAGAACCCTCCCATCCTGATTTTCGACGAGGCCACTTCGGCACTGGATTCCGGCTCGGAGCACGCCATCCAGCAGGAGCTGGACCGATTGTCTGCAGACCGTACCACGCTGATCATCGCGCATCGGCTATCCACCATCGTCGATGCCGACGAGATACTCGTGCTGGAGCGCGGTCATGTCGTGGAACGCGGCAGTCACAGTCAGCTGCTGAAGCAGCGCGGCATCTATGCGCAGATGTGGCTGCTGCAGCAGCGCCGTGAAGAGGAAACGGCACAGATGACGGACATTCCATCGTCCCAGGTATAACGCCCCTTTGGCCGAGAAGAATTGCAACAACGGAGAGCAAGCCCATGAAACCCCTGAACATCCTGACCTGGCACACGCACGGCAGCTACCTGTATTACCTCACGCAGGTGCCGCACCGTTTTTACGTGGTTTCCAAACCAGGCAGGCCGCCGGGTTACAGCGGCCGCTGGGGGCATCACCCGTGGGGCGACAACGTCTATGACATGCCCATCGAGGAGATCCGCCATCATCAGTTCGACTGCATCATTTTTCAGGATGACCATCAATATCTATCGGATCAGCATGAATACATGACGCCGGCGCAGCGGCGGCTGCCGCGGATTTACATCGAGCACGACACGCCACGCGAGCACCCGACCGACATGCAGCATCCCGTGGATGATCTCGACGTGCTGCTGGTGCATGTCACGCACTTCAACGCGCTGATGTGGAACAGCGGGCGGACACCGGTGAAGGTGATCGACCACGGCGTCATGGTGCCGGAAGGCGTGAGCTACCGCGGCGGAAAGGATAAGGGCATCGTCGTGGTCAACAATATTGCCAGTCGCGGTCGTCGTCTCGGCGGCGATATTTTTGCCCAGGTGCGCCAACAGGTTCCGCTGGATCTGGTCGGCATGGGCGCAGAAGAGGTTGGCGGTCTGGGCGAGGTACAGCATGCGCAGCTACCGGAATTCGTCGCCGACTACCGTTTTTTCTTCAATCCCATTCGCTACACCAGTCTGGGGCTCGCAGTCATTGAGGCGATGATGGTGGGCGTACCGATCGTGGCGCTGGCCACTACCGAAATGGCGACCGTGATCGATAATGACCGCACCGGATTTGCCAATACCAGCATTCCGGCACTGATGGAGAACATGCAGGAGCTGCTGCGCAATCCTGCGCTGGCACGGAAGCTGGGCGAGGCGGGAAAGCAGAGGGCACTGGAGCGCTTCAATATCGGTCGTTTCGTGCGGGACTGGAATGCTGCATTGTCGGAAGTGACCTCCACTGCGTTAGCCGCCTGAGGCTGGGGTTTTGGCCTGATTTTCAGGCTCAACAATTTGGACGAATAGGCCCAATGGCTGTGCTACACTGAAACCAATAAAAGAAGCCTTGCGTTGGGAGAACATCATTAGACACCAAGGTGGCGAAGACCGCCCACGTCTACTGAACTATGCAATCGGTATCAGCAGTGCAGCGTTGTTGGTTACGTTTCAATCAGTGTATGCGGATGAGGCGGGTTCAGCGGCGCTGCTTGATATGCCATTGCAACGCCTGCTGACACTCGAAGTCAGCAGCGCGTCGACCTATCCTCAAAAGCTGCATGATGCGCCGGCCTCGGCCATCATCGTCACTGCGGAAGATATCCGCCTACACGGTTACCGTACCCTCGCAGAAGTCCTGAACAGCATGCGCGGTCTGTATGTCACCAGTGACCGCAGCTGGAGCTACCTCGGTGTGCGTGGCTTCTCGCGCTCCGGCGATTACAACTCCCGCGTGCTGCTGCTGGTGGATGGCATGCGCGTCAACGACAACATCTACGGCCAGGCCTACATCGGTTCCGAATTCATCCTGGATATCGATCTGGTCGACCAGGTCGAGTTCCTGCCTGGCCCCGCGGCTTCCATTTATGGTGACAATGCCTTCCTCGGCGTGATCAATGTAGTTACCAAAAAAGCCGGAAGCATGCTGGGCACGACGGTGACGGGCGAAGCCGGAAGCTATCAGAGTTACAAGGGCGGCGTGCACTACGGCGGCCAGTTCGAAAATGGCGCTGAACTGGTCGTTTCCGCCACGGCGCTGGATAGCGAGGGGCGCGACTGGCATTACCCGGAATTTGCCGGGAAAGCAAAAGGATTGGATGGCGAGGATTACGGCAAGCTGTTCGCCAAATTCAGCTATCAAGGCCTGACCCTGGAAGCGGCGCATATCAGCCGCGACAAGCAGAACCCCACCGCTCCCTACGGTACCATCTTCGGCGACACGCGTTTTGTGACGCAAGACGTACACACGTTCGCCAGCGCCACCTACGTTACCCAGCTTGCCGATACCCTCGAAATGCGGCTGCATTTCAATCACGATATTTTCAAGTACGAAGGCCGCTATCCTTACCCCGGCACGCTCAATCTCGATCGCTCCGATGGGCGGCGCGATACCGCAGAAGCGCGTTTCACCAGTACCGCCTTTGCAGACCACCGGCTGGTGGGCGGTGTCGAATATATCCGCGACAGCCGGCTCGACCAGGTGAATTACGACCTTACGCCTCGAGTCAGCTATGTCGACGAGAAACGGGATGCCGACAAAGTTGGCGTCTATCTGCAGGATGAATTCCGGTTGGGGGAGCGCTGGCTGCTGAATGCCGGCATCCGTTACGATCACTACGACAGCTTTGGCGGCACTGCCAATCCGCGCCTGGCTCTCATCTATCAGCCATCATCCGCCAGCAGCCTGAAGTTTCTCTACGGACGGGCCTTCCGCGCGCCCAATGCCTACGAGCTTTATTACGGCAATGACACGCAGGCGTTCGGGCAGAAAGGTAATACCAGCCTCGATCCGGAAACCATCAATACCTATGAAATCGCCTGGGATCAGTCCCTGAACCCGAACTGGGGTACCCATCTCGGCATCTTCGAGTACCGCATCCACGACCTCATTGAGCAACAGGTTGATCCCGCCGATGGTTTGCTGGTGTTCCGCAACATGGACGAGGCGCATACCACGGGCATGGAGATCGGACTTGACGGCCATTGGCACCAGGTGCAACTGCAGTCCAGCCTGACCTACCAATACGCCCATGACGGCAATACCGGAAGCTGGCTTGTCAATTCGCCGCGAGTGCTGGGCAAGATGGGCTTGTCCTTTCCGCTGTGCTCAGGCTGGCGAGCCGGAAGTGATCTGCTGTATACCAGCCGGCGCCGCACGCTGGCGGGAGAGACCGGCGGGTTTGTACTGGCCAACGTCAATCTGAGCCGGCGCGATCTGCTGCCGGGGCTCGATGCCTCCGTCGGTGTCTACAATCTGTTCGACAAGGATTACGGGGATCCGGCCGATACGTCCAACGTGCAGGATGTGATCCGCCAGGATGGGCGGCTGTTCCGCGTCAAACTGGATTACAGGTTTTAGGCCAAATGCAAAAGCCCGTCGTCTATTTCTGGATCTGGCTGCTGGCATTGGCGTTATGGCCAGTGCAGGGAAGTGCCATTGAAGTCGGCGAGTATGAGCTCAAGACGGCCTATCTCTATAACTTCGCGCTATTTACCACCTGGCCCGAAACATGGGGGCCGGAAGCAGGCAAAACCATGGCGATCTGCACCATCGGAGATGACCAGTTCGGTACCGCTATCGAACAGCTGCACGGCCGTGTGATACGCGGCAAACGCATTGTGGTGCGACGTGGCATTCCTCTCGAGCAAGCGTCTACCTGTCATATGTTGTATATTGCCGAGAGTGAGCAAGGAAAGTTGGCAGCTATCCTCGATGTCTTGCACGGCTCCAGCGTGCTGACCATCGGCGAAGCACCGGCGTATAGCAGCAAGCCTACTGCGGCCGGCAGCCCTGCAGCCAGCAATCCTGCCCGATGTGTCATCACCCTGTTTCTGGAAGACAAAAGGCTTATGTTTGAAGTGGATGC
>DASTRT010000370.1:0-6629 GCA_035761085.1 Methylophilaceae bacterium | reverse complement strand
CCAGTGCCAAATGGGCATGGCCGAACAGGATCTGCACCGGCAGTTCCTGCCCTTCGTTGGCGTACAGTGCCCGCTCGAAGATGGTGCGGGTTTCCCGGGTTATCAGGGGAACCAGGAACTGGACCTCCGGGCGTTTTTCGTAGATTAGCCTGGCCGTTTTGACATACAGCTCCGCCAGTTGCTGTACTTCGCTTTGCCGGCTACCTGGCAATAGCGTGATGACCAGTTTCTCCGGCTTAATTTTAAGATTCTCGCGAGCGGCTTCGGCATTCGGATCCAACGGAATGAAGTCGGCCAGCGGGTGCCCGACATAGGTCACAGGCACTTCAGCGCGCTCATAGAGCTCAGGCTCAAAAGGAAATAAGGCCAGCATGTGCGATACGGCGCGTTTTATTTTTCCCATTCGGCCCTTGCGCCAGGCCCAGATTGAGGGGCTGACATAATGAATGGTGCGGATACCCTTGCGCTTGAGGCTTCGCTCGAGCGCGAAATTGAAATCGGGCGCGTCGATGCCGATGAAAAGGTCAGGTGGATTGTCGAGAAAATAGCGACGTAGCTGTCTGCGTATCTTCAGCAAACCAGGAAGATGGCGCAATACTTCTACATAGCCACGAACCGAAAGCTTTTCGATGGGAAATAGCGTCTTGGCGCCCTCGCCCATCATTTTCGGACCGGCAATGCCTATGAATTCGACATCAGGACGGTGTTTTTTGATCGCGCGGATCAGGTGGCTGCCTAGCAGGTCTCCCGAGGCTTCGCCGGCTACGATACCAATAGTAGGCATGGATCAAACTGCTGTGGAGTTAACGGACAATGCCGCGAGTGGAGCGCTCGAGGAATTCAAGCATGATGCCGATATCAGAGCATTTTTCTTGCTGCTGTTGCAATTGCTGTTTTGCCTCGTCCAGCGTAAGTCCATTCCGGTACAGCGTCTTGTAGGCGCGCTTGAGATTCAGGATCGCATCTGACGAAAAGCCGCGACGCTTGAGACCTTCCGAGTTGATGCCGTGCGGTTTGGCATCATAGCCCGCAGCAGTGATGTAAGGCGGGATATCCTTGAAAATTACCGAGCCGACGGCAGTAATGACATGGGCGCCGATCTTGCAGAACTGATGGACCAGGCTAAACCCGCCAAGAATGGCGAAATCGTCCACTTCCACATGGCCGGCAAGGGAAGCGTTATTGGCGAAGATGGTATGGTTGGCGATCTGGCAATCATGAGCGATGTGGACGTAGGCCATGATCCAGTTATCATTGCCGATGCGAGTCGCACCCTTGTCCTGAACCGTGCCGCGATTGAAAGTGCAAAATTCCCGTATGGTATTGCCGTTGCCTATCTCGAGAGTGGTGGGTTCGCCCGCATATTTCTTGTCCTGCGGCATTTCACCAAGAGACGAAAACTGGAAAATACGATTGTTGCTGCCTATCGTGGTCGGACCCTTGATGGCTACATGACTGGCGATAGTGGTGCCGCTGCCGATCCTGACATCAGCTCCGATTACCGTATAGGCCCCCACCTCAACGCTGGAATCCAGTTCAGCCTTTGGGTCGATAATCGCTGTCGGGTGAATGCGGGGTACTGCATCAGGCATGGCTGTCTTCTTGGTCAATCGCTTTCAGAATGCACATCATCTCGGCTTCGGCTACGACCACGCCATCTACCAAAGCCTCACCGCAGTATTTCCAGATGCCACGAAGGATGCGGTCGATCTTTACCCGAAGTACCAGCTGATCACCAGGAGACACGGGTTTTTTGAAGCGGACCTTGTCGATGCCTGCAAAATAATAAATCGAATCATCATTCGGCACAGTTTCCATGGTGCGGAACGACAGGATGGCGGCTGCCTGCGCCATGGCTTCGACAATCAGTACGCCAGGCATGACTGGATGGTAGGGAAAATGGCCTGGAAAGTAAGGCTCGTTGACGCTGACATTCTTGATAGCGACGATTTCCTTGCCGACTTCCAGAGAAAGCACCCGATCCACCAGGACGAATGGATAACGATGCGGCAGGTGTTTGAGAATTTCATGGATATCCATGCTTGTATTCTGATTGTCAGTCATGGTGACCTCTGGCTTATGTCCTGTAAATTGATTATTTCTTGTTATCTTTTGTCGCTATCGCCTTGAGGGCAGACAGTTCTTTTTCCATGTTTTTGACCTGCTCGGCCAGCTTGTCCAAATGTCGCAGTGTTGCAGCCGTTTTCAGCCAGTTTTCATGTTCCTGGAATGGCATCAGCGCTGTATAGGTGCCGGACTTGGGCAAGGAACGCGTAATCATGCTGCCAGGCGAGATTGTAACTCTGTCAGCGATCTCCAGGTGGCCCAAAATCATGGCGGCACCTCCAATTCGGCAATGCTTGCCGATACGCGCACTGCCGGCAATGCCGACGCAGCCTGCAATGACTGTATGGGCGCCAATGCGGCAATTATGGCCGATCTGGACCAGGTTATCGATTTTGGTGCCTTGCTCGATGATGGTGTCGTCCAAAGCGCCGCGATCTATGGTGGTATTGGCCCCTACATCTACTTCGTCCTCGAGCACGACCCGGCCTATTTGCGGGATTTTGACCCACCGACCCTCATCTTCCGCGTAACCGAAACCATCCGCGCCGATACTGCAACCCGCCATCAGGGTGCAGCGGCTACCGATAACGCAGTCCCGATGAACAACGACATTTGCATGCAGGGCAGTTCCATCGCCGATGGTGACGTTATCCCCAATTACGCATCCGGGACCGACCTTGACGCGTTCGCCCAGCACTACATTCCTTCCGATGGAGCAGTTGGCAGATACACTGGCCGTAGCAGGGATAGTGGCCGTGGAATCAATTACTGCAGAAGGATCGATACCTGTAACCAGATCGGAGTCGGGGTTGAGCAGCGAAACTACACGGGCGAAATAGGCGTAAGGATTGGAGGTAACGATGCGCGGCAAATTCGTGATATTGCGGTTTTTCTCCGCGACAATCACTGCGCTGGTTTTCGACTGGCCAAGCTGGGAAAGATACCGCGAATCCGCCAGGAAGCTGATCTGGCCTGTCTGCGCATTGGCCAATGAAGCAGCCCCGGTAATTACTGCATCATCACCAATCAGCTCTCCCCCGAGGCTAGCTACAATTTCCCCGAGGGAAAGGCGTGTGCTCATTGAATATCTATGAGTGCCAGATAGTGATTACTTCTTCCCCAGGGACTTCAACACCTTGTCGGTGATATCGATTTTCTTGCTGGCATAGGCGACACCGCTATAAACGACAAGGTCATAGCCTTCGGCTTCCGCTACCGCCGATACTGCCTTGTTGATGCGATCCTGCAGAGAGCCAAGCTCTTCGTTCTTGCGGAGGTTGATATCCTCACGCAGCTCGCGCTGTTTGCGCTGGAACTCGATCTTCATATTGGAAACGTCACGCTCCTTGTTGCGGCGGTCGGTTTCCGACATGGTAAGGCTATTCTTGTCCATCGCGCTTTCCATATCCTTGATCTGCTTTTGCATGCGCTCCAGCTCCTGGGTGCGCGGGCTGAATTCCTTCTCCAGCTTTTTGCCGCTTTCCGCCGTCTGCGGAGCTTCCTGCAAAATCTTGTCTACCTGGACATAACCGATTTTCAGGTCTGCTGCACTAACTGAAGCCGCGGACACTAAAAAAGCTGCGGCCAGTACATATTTCAACAACTTGTTCAATTTATTCTCCTAATAGAAACTTTCAAATCCGGTTAAAACTGCGAGCCAAACTGGAACTGCAGTACTTCTGTTCTGTCGCTGTCTTCCGCATTCAGCGCCTTGGCCAACACGAGCTTGAGCGGGCCGAATGGAGAGAACCAGCTGACACCGATACCCGTGGAATAGCGTAAATCGCCCAGGGATATGGGATCGCTATCGCCATACACCGAACCCGCATCGAAGAAAGTGCTCAGGCGCAGTTGTTTGGAATCCTTCATGCCCGGTACAGGGAAATAGAGTTCGGCATTACCCACCACGCGCTTGGTGCCACCAACAGCAAAGCTCTTTCCTGTGACCGGATCAATCTCACGGTCGCCGATCGCGCTGGTTTCATAGCCGCGTACCGAGTTCACGCCACCCACATAGAAGTTCTTGAAGAAGGGAAATTCATCGCCACCATAATTGTCAGCGTAGCCGATTTCACCATTCAACATGAGAGTGACATTCTTGATCACCGGCTTGTACCAGGAGTGCCTGTACTCCAGCTTGTAGTATTGCAAATCCAATCCAGGCAAGGCGATTTCACTGTTGATGCGCTGTAGAACTCCCTTGTTGGGGAATTGCACGTTATCGCGGGTGTCGTGCGTCCAGCCCAGGCTCAAAATCAGGCTGTTGTTATCGCAACCGTTGGGGTCGTTGTTACAGAATCTGCGGTACCGCAACGGGCTGTCGGATTGAAGGTCGATCTGCGTGTAATCGAACGTCAGGCCGGCATTCACCGAATCACGCTCGTTGAGCGGCATGCCGAATCGCACGCCCGCACCATAGGATGAGCTCTGATAGCTACCGGTCTTGAGATAGCTCGTATCGACATCTCGGCGGTAAACATCGAAGCCGCGGCTGATGCCATCTGGCGTGTAGTAAGGGTCGGTATAGGAAAGCGAGTAGACCGTATTGACCTGGCCGGTATTGACTTGGGCGCTCACCCGGTTACCGGTACCCAGGAAGTTGTTCTGGTTGATGGTAACGCCGAAGACCACGCCTTCCGCGCTCGACAAGCCGGCACCGAACATCACGCTGCCGGTGGATTTTTCCGTCACGTTGATATTGAGGTCCACCTGGTCGGTGGTGCCTGGCACAGCTGGCGTTTCAATATTCACATCAGAGAAGTAGTCCAGACGATCCAGACGTTCCTTGGAACGGTTGATCTTGTCTGCCGCATACCAGGCAGATTCCAGCTGACGCATTTCACGGCGTAACACTTCGTCCCGGGTCCGCGTATTACCAGTCAAGTTGATTCTGCGCACATAGACCCTGCGGCCCGGGTCGATGAAGAAGGTAAAGGCAACCGTATGGTTTTCCTTGTTGACGTCAGGCACGGCATTGACGTTGGCAAAGGCATAGCCGTCATTGCCGAGGCGGTCGCCGATCGCCTTGCTGGATTCGGTAATTTCCTGACGATTGAAGATTTCGCCCGGCTCTACCGTGATAAGTTGCCTGATTTCATCTTCCGGCAACAGCATTTCGCCAGCCAGCTTGACGTCAGTCACCGTATATTTCTCGCCCTCGGTGATATTGACGGTAATGTAGATATCGCGCTTGTCCGGGGTGATCGAAACCTGCGTAGAGTCGATGCTGAATTCTAGGTAACCCTGATTCATGTAAAAGGAGCGCAGGGTTTCCAGGTCAGCCGTCAGCTTTTGCTTGGAATACTGGTCGTTCTTGTTCCACCAGCTCAGCCAGTCAGGCGTGGAGAGCTTGAATTGGTCCAGCAGGGTTGCCTCGTCGAATGCCTTGTTTCCGACTATATTGATACTGCGGATTTTCGAAATGGCACCTTCTTCAATATCGAAGCGCACCGCTACCCGGTTCCGCTCCAGCGGGCTTACCACGGTCTTGACACTCGCTCCATACTTACCTTCAGAGAGGTACTGCCGCTTGATTTCCTGCTCTGCCCGATCCAGCATGGACCGGTCGAAAATCAGGCCTTCGGACAAGCCGATCTGCTTCAGGCCTTCCTTCATCTTGTCGCTGGGGAAAGACTTGTTGCCGCTGAAGCTGATGTTGGCGATGGCCGGGCGCTCCTGCAAAGTGATGACCAGCACATTACCTTCAGCTTCGATGCGCACGTCCTTGAAGAAGCCTGTCCCATAAAGGGCCTTGATGGCCTGGGTGGCCTTCTCCTCGGTCATGGTTTCGCCAACCTTGACCGGAAGGTAGTTGAACACAGTACCCGCTTCAGTACGCTGGATGCCTTCGACGCGGATATCCTTGACGACAAATGGCTCGAAGGCAAAGGCGGAGGTTGTATACAGGCAGAGGAGTAGGAAGGAGGTGAGCCAGAATTTCATCAATGTCAGCCGGTTATGAGTCTAGTAATATCGTTGAACAAAGCACAGGCCATTAATATTCCCAGCAGTGCAAAACCAATACGATGACCGACTTCCATAGCCTTCTCGGAAACCGGGCTCCCCTTTATAAATTCGACCATATAATACAACAAATGCCCGCCATCCAACACTGGAATGGGCAGCAGGTTGAGGATGCCTAGACTGATGCTGACGACGGCCAGGAATCCAAGAAAAGTTTTCCAGCCCGCATCCGCACTCTGACCGGCGTAGCTGGCGATGGTAACGGGACCGCTCAGGCTCTTCCATGACACTTCCCCGATCACCATGTTGCCCAGCATACGCAGGCTGAACGCCGAGGTTTCCCACGTTTTTCCCGCACCTTTGACTAGCGCCGAGAACGGATCATATTTCACGGTGACCAGCAAACGGTCGAGCTCCTTCTGGCTCATGTGGTAGGCGGCGCCGATCCGCCCCACCTTCTTGTCCCCCTCTTTTGCCGTATCCGGGGTAACCGTCAGGGAGAGCTGCCTTCCATCACGCTGCACCTGCAGGGCGAGCGCACGTCCGGGATTGTCACGCACAATATTGACCAGGTTATCCCAATGGCTTACTGGCTTGCC
>DASTRT010000369.1:0-2707 GCA_035761085.1 Methylophilaceae bacterium | reverse complement strand
CAACACCCTTGGCCTGACCGAAGTCGCACAAATGCTGCATCATCTGGCGAACTATCTGCCCAAGATCATCATCGCCATCCTGATCCTGATTTTCGGTACCCTGCTGGCCCGCTTCATCAACCGCCTGGTGTTCGCCTGGCTGCACAGCATCAAGTTCGATGGCGCTTTGGCAATCAGCACTTCCGCCGAGTACGGTATCCAGATTTTCGCGCTGTTCGTCGCCCTCGAGCAGCTCGATATTGGTACGCAATTGTTGACGTCCTTGTTCGTCATCGTGTTTGGCGCCATTTTCCTGGCCCTGGCCATCGCCTTCGGCCTGGGCGGCAAGGAGTGGGCTGCAAGAAAGATCGAGAATATGGAAGCCAAGTCCAAGAACCTGAAGTAAGGGAAGAGGGGGTAACCCCTCAGTTCTGCTAGGTGCGGGGAACTGGCTTTTACGGCATTCTACGCATACCCAATGCAGTAACTCCCCTAAACGAGCCTCCCTGGCTCGTTTTTTTTGCCCGACGCTTACTTGGAAACCTAACAGGTCTGCTAGCTATCAGTTGGCACTGAACCCATTGATACTGGCATGACCCGGTAAACCATCCTGGCTTATCCGAGGTATAACAAAAAGCATTGGGAATAATAATGAATGCAGCAAACGCCAGAGTTACCGTTGCGGAAGACCTTCTTTTCTACCATTCCATCGTCATGCGACTGCGTACCGGATCCTATGAGTATCGACAGCTGCGGCGGCATTTCGATGACCACAAAGCCCTGCTTACGCAGCTGCAGCGCATGCTGGAAGCAGGGGACATCACCGCGACAGATCTCAAGCATGGCCTGATTACCGATCGCTCGCTGATCTCCCTGGCCTGAGCATTTCAGCGACGACTTCGGGTTTATCGCCCGGCGCCAACACTTTCGATAATCTTCTCTAAACGATCTTCGAAAACTTCGCCTGGCTTTGGCCTGCCTGCAGATAATAGTCGAACTTCATGGCAACGCCGCGCACGAAATACCACCCCAGGCTCGTCACCTGGACGGCATTGGCTTCCAGCCGCACCAGACCGTCCTCCTGCAAGGGCTCCAGCGTTTTCAGTTCGTTGGCGAAATAGCGTCTGAAATTGATGCCATACGTACCCTCGATCTGATCGAACTCCACCCGTCCCTGGCACATGATTGCCATGATGACGGCATATCGGATGTGGTCATCCGCTGTCATCTCAAGTCCGCGGGTTACGGGGAGATGGCCTTGATCGAGGCTGGCATAGTAGCCCGCCACCGTCTTGGCATTCTGACTGTAAAAGCCGTCCATCTTGCCGATAGCTGAGACTCCAAGCGCGATAAGGTCGCTGTCAGGCATGGTGGTATAACCCTGGAAATTGCGATGCAGCGTGCCCTGCCGCTTGGCTTTGGCCAGCGCATCATCGGGCAGGGCGAAGTGATCCATGCCGACATATACGTAGCCAGCGCTCAGGAACATTGAAATGGCCATATTGAGCATGGCGATCTTGGCTCGTGCTTCCGGCAGTTCGGCTGACTGGATCTGGCGCTGCGGCTTGAAGCGTTCCGGCAGATGCGCGTAAGCGTAAAGCGCAATGCGGTCGGGCTTGAGGCCGATGGTCTGGCGTATGGTCTGTTCAAATGACGTCAGCGTCTGCCGCGGCAGGCCGTAAATCAGGTCTACGTTGATGGATTCGAATTCCAGCTCGCGTGCCTGCTCCATCAGAAACGCCACTTTGTCCAAAGGCTGAATGCGGTGCACCGCCTGCTGGACCTCTGGCGCGAAATCCTGCACCCCGAAGCTCAGTCGGTTAAAGCCCAGGTTGGAAAGGTGCTGCAAACGATGTGCATCAACAGTGCGCGGGTCTATCTCTATGGAATATTCACCTTCAGGCAAGAGATGAAAATTCTCTTGCAGGGTACTCATCAGCCACGACAGTTCGTCATCGCTCAGGAACGTAGGTGACCCGCCGCCCAGGTGCAGCTGTGAAATGGGTTGGCCCTTGCCCAGATGCTGCACATACAACCGCATCTCTTTTTCCAGGTAATGCAGATATTCCGTGCCGCGTTCATGTCGCTTGGTGATGATCTTGTTGCAGGCACAGTAAAAGCACAATGATTCGCAAAACGGAATGTGGATATAGAGCGACAAGGGCGCTGAGCTGGAAGAATGTTGCCGTCTATTTAGCGCATTGAGCAGCTGGTCTTCCTTGACGCCATCAAAAAACCGATCCGCGGTGGGGTATGAGGTATACCGCGGACCGGGTAAATCAAACTTTTTCAGAACCTCAGCGATAAGGACGTCTGAGGCATCTGCCTGAGAGGCAGGTTTTGCGGCAACCATGATGTCTCCAATATTTGCTTGCACAAACTTTACCAACCACGCCAGCAAGCCAGTTGATATAGGTCAAGCGTCGACACCGGACGGTTACAGTTTCTGATTCTCGGAAGTAACGGGTCTGGGAGCCTTGAAGTTGACTAAGGGAAATACACGACCCGATTTAACGCGATTTAAGCGATTAATTTTCATCAGGCGATATCACGATATTGCCTCGGCTTTTTTATTTAAACCGCAGAAAGGGTATTGGGGGATGAATGCAGCAGCATTCGAGCGAGATGGCTATGTTGCACACCGTGCATGGCGATTTCTGTTATTTAACATAATATACATTATGCGAAATACGAGGGGGAGCTCCAGGCGGCAAACGATGACATGTAT
>DASTRT010000368.1:0-11199 GCA_035761085.1 Methylophilaceae bacterium | reverse complement strand
CGCAACGTCTATTCGCGTCATGATTACGAATGCCTGCCAATTGAGGCCGCGCAAGGCATCATGCGGCATTTGCACGAGAGCTTCCCCACATTGCCCGGCAAGCGCTTCGGTCAGTATGTCATCAAGACCTGTGACGATTTCAGCTATCGTGACCCGGTCGACGGCAGCGTCAGCGACGGGCAGGGGGTGCGCATCCTGTTCGAGGATGGCTCGCGCATCGTGTTTCGCCTCTCCGGCACGGGCACCGACGGTGCCACCTTGCGTATCTACCTTGAAGCCTATGAACCCTCCGCCGATCTGCATCACCTCGACGCCCAGATTGCCCTGGCCGAGATGATCAGCATCGCGCTGCAGCTATCCGAGTTGCGGGAGCGTACCGGGCGAGCGAAGCCGACGGTCATTACCTGATGAAGTCACGCCTTGCGAAGCGCCTGTGGGCTTCGCCCTGTACCTTCGTGGGGCTGGTGTTTGCCGCCCCGCTGATGCTTCTTGGTGCAAGGGCGGTGTCAAGACAGGGCACGCTCGAAGTGGCGTTACGCAGACGTCACGTGCATTGTCACAAAACATTAAGCGCTCTGCCGTTTCGTGGTATCACTTTTGGCCATGTCATCCTGGCAGTCACGGAAGAAGAGCTGGAACAGCTGCGTGCACATGAGCAGGTGCATGTGCGGCAATACGAGCGCTGGGGAATCTTCTTTTTCCCGGCGTATGTTGGGTCAAGCCTTTGGCAGTTGCTCAGAGGCCGCAAGGCATACTGGGACAACCATTTCGAAGTGCAGGCACGCAGGGAGAGCCGGTAGGCTTGAGATTGGAGCAGCCTATTCCTCGACCTGCTTTATGGTCATCGTGCCCTGATATAACCGCACATCCATGCGGCTCAGGAACGACATGCCGAGCAGTGCATCACCGCCCAGCCTGGGGGCGATGATGGCGGCGACGTCCTTGGCTTCTATGCCGCCTAGTTGCACGGTAGCCAGCCGCGTCATATAGGCAACGCTTTCGCCATTGGCGGTGACGGTGCGTACGGCGGAGCGGCTTTTGAGCCCTAGCTCATTCGCCAACTGCGCCGAAATGGCCACGCCGGTAGCGCCGGTATCCACCAGCACATCCACCTTGCGCCCATTGATTAATGCCTCCGCACGGTAATGCCCATCCGGACCGCGCTTGAGCATGACGCTAGGCGCGTTGCCGAGATCGGCCACACGATTGGGATTGAGGGCGCTGTTGGCCAGATAGAAAATCCCGACGGCCAGCGCCAGCCAGACCAGCGCGACAAGTAACGTGTTCTTCGACATGCAGGTCCCCTATCCGTTTAGCCGGGCGTAGCTTGGGGAGCGCGAGCTGCCAGCCGTTGCCACAGGTGATGCAGCAAGCCGACGCTGGTCAGCGTCCAGGCGAACAAGGCCAGATAGAGGAAGACACGAGCCAGCGGCAGCAGGAATTCGAAATGCATCACGCTGGCCAATTGTTCCGTGCAGGCCGCGTACATCCCCAGGGGAAACACGGCGCTCCAGTAAGCGGCGACATAACGCAGCGGATACCGCCGGTAGCCGTAGCGCCAGATGCCCAACAGCAACAGCATGGGAATCCACCAGGTGCCGGTTGCCCAATAAAAGAGTGTAAGACCTTCGATGAAAGGCAGCATGGTGTGCGGGAACAGGCTGTTGCCAGCATTGGCGATCAGCAGGCAGCCGGCAAGGGTGGAGATCGCCATCGCGCCCATGTTGATCCAGTAGGACGGCGACAGTTCGGCAGCGTCGAGCCGGAAGAACAGATAGCGATAGATGATCAGCCCCATGATCCAGATGTACAGCATGCCGCTGCTCAACCACATGGCCAGAATCACGAAAAAAAGCTCGCCTTGCCAGATCGCCGATGCATGGGGCGCCAACAGTGCCCCAAGGGTGACGATGGATTGGGTTGCCACGACTGCCAGCAGCCAGCTGCCGTTGATGCCGGACTCCAGTGTAGGCTTGTCCTGCTTTAGCGTAAGCAGGGCGAAAATTACGTAAGTCAGGATGAGCCAGAGAGCCAATGCGGCAAACCAGAACAGGAAGCCGCCGGAGTGACCGGCGTAAAGCAGGACGAACTGGCTGCCAACTACGCTAGTGCCGGCCACCGTGGTGAAGGCGCCCGGTGCACGCAGGTGATCCACCAGATCGCCAACCATGCGCATCGGCCAGCGCGCCGCGCGGAGGATCGTGAGCAACCATAACGTGGCGTACAGCAAGAGGTTGAGATGAAACAGCGCGCGGGCTATGCGCGGTAAGGCCAGCAAGTGGGCGCTGATGGAAATGATGCCGGTCGCCATGACGACGCCGAAGCAGGCCAGCGGCAGCTCGGCCAACCCAGCAGTGAAGCGGTGCTGTAGCCTGCCTGCGGATGTTGGCGTGCTCAATATGCCTCCTGAGTTGTCCATTGGGGCGGAGGAGAAGCGAATGACAGGGAGAGCGAGAGAACTGGCTTCGGCATGATCTGCATGCGCTAGTATAACTTGCAGAGAGCGTCGGCTCAGAGTTGCCTGGCCCAAAACTCCTTCAGATCAGACATGAGGATGGGAGTGTATGGCCCTTGCAGCTTTATGCCGCAAGGGCATTCCTGCTAAAACTAGAAAGGCAGCCTGGCATGCGGCGCGGCATGCAGGATGACACGACGGAATTGCTCCTGGATGCGCTTGAGTGCGGCCTCGTTGTCCGCTTCGAAGCGCAGCACGATGACCGGGGTGGTATTCGAGGCGCGCATGAGGCCGAAGCCGTCGGGGTACTCCACGCGCAGGCCGTCGATGGTGATGACTTCATCCACGCCTTCGAAGCGGGCAGACGCCTGCAGCGTGGCGATCAGCGCATGCGGCTCGCCTTCCTTCATCTCGATGTGCTGCTCTGGCGTGCTGACGCTGTCGGGCAGATCATTGAGTACAGCGGAAGGGTTCTCGTAACGACTCAGGATTTCCAGCATGCGGGCGCCGGCATAGAGGCCATCGTCGAAGCCGTACCAGCGTTGCCCTTGTTGCGATGCATTGCTGCCATAGGCATCGTTGAAGAATACATGGCCGCTCATTTCGCCGGCGATGGCAGCGCCGGTTTCCCTGATCTTGGATTTGATCAGCGAATGGCCTGTCTTCCATAGTACCGGCACACCGCCGCGCGACCTGATCCAGGGCGCCAGGTTGCGCGTGGATTTGACGTCGAAAATGATGGAGGCGCCCGGGTTGCGCTTGAGCACATCCTCGGCAAACAGCAGCAGCTGGCGGTCCGGGTAGATGATTTTGCCATCCTTGGTGACTACGCCTAGTCGGTCGCCGTCACCGTCAAATGCCAGGCCGATTTCCGAATCGCCATTCGCCAGCGCCTGCATGAGGTCATGCAGGTTTTCCGGGACGGACGGGTCGGGGTGGTGGTTGGGGAAGTGGCCATCCACCTCGCAGTACAGTTCTTCGACCTGGCAGCCAAGTGCGCTATAGAGCCGTTTGGCAAAAGCGCCGGCGGCGCCGTTGCCGCAATCCACGGCAATTTTCATTGGGCGTGCCAGTTTTACGTCGGAAGTAATGCGGTCGATGTATTCTGGCACGATGTCATAGCTACGCTCGGAACCTGTGCCTTCGCGCAGGTTGCCCTGCTCGACACGCATGCGCAGGCTCTGGATGGTTTCATTCGACAGCGTTTCATTGGCGATCACCATCTTGAGGCCATTGTATTCGGGCGGGTTGTGGCTGCCAGTGATCATGACGCCGGAATGCGTGCCAAGGTGATAGGCAGCGAAATAGACGATGGGGGTGGCGACGCAGCCGAGGTTGATGACGTCGAGGCCGGCGGCACGGATGCCGCGCGAGAGGGCCGCGGCCAGCTCGGGGCTGGAAAGCCTGCCATCATAGCCTATGCAGATGGTCGTCTGCTGCCGCTCCGCAGCTTCACTGCCGATGGCCTGACCGATGAGCTCGACGACTTCGGGGGTGAGTGACTTGCCGACGATACCGCGAATGTCGTAGGCCTTGAAGATTTCCTTGGGGAGTTTTGTGTTTGTTATCTGCATGGCGTTCTAATCGTTATTGAAAGGCAGCTGTCAGGCTACAGAATGCCTGTCCTTCTGTCTGTTATCCAACGCACGACCTGAACTGCCTCAGGCTTCGTCAATCCAGGCCTGCTGGATGGCTTCCAGCACTTTTTCGCCGCCGCGGTTGTGGTCGTCATCGAAATCCTCGAGGCTGACAACGTAGTTATGCAGGTCCACGAAACGCACCAGCTTGGGATCCACATCCGGATGCTTGTCGGCCAGCTCTTCGGCGATCAGTTGAATATCAGTCCATTTCATTGCTGTTTCCTTGTCAGGGTTTCGCCCGAGCATATTGCACGGGCCATTCAATATCGGTATGCAGGTCGCGCGCGGCATGCAGCGGCCAGTAGGGGTCTCGCAGCAGTTCGCGCGCCAGGAATATGGCGTCCGCCTGGCCGGTAACCAGGATATGCTCGGCCTGGAACGGCTCGGTGATCATGCCGACCGCGCCCGTCGCAATGCCGGCCTTGTCGCGGATGGCAGCGGCGAAACCGGTCTGGTAGCCGGGCCCGGCAGGGATTTTTGCATCGAGCATGAGGCCGCCGCTGGAGCAGTCGATGAGGTCGATGCCGATCTCCTTCAGCCATTTCGAAAGCTGGATCGAATCCTCGATGCCCCAGCCTCCTTCCACCCAATCCACCGCAGAGATGCGCACGAACACTGGTTTGTCCTGCGGCCACAGCTCGCGCAGCAGGCGGGCAATGCGCAGTACCAGGCGGCAGCGGTTTTCCAGGCCGCCGCCGTACTCGTCGTTTCGCTTATTGGTCAGCGGTGACAGGAATTCATTCATGAGGTAGCCATGCGCACAGTGGAATTCCAGCACGTCGAATCCTGCTGCCAGTGCACGTTTGGCTGCCGCCTCATAATCCGCTACCGTCTGCTCGATTTCTTCAAGCGTCAGTGCGTGCGGTGCAGCATGCTCGGTTGATAGCGGGATGGCGGAGGGCGCCACCGTCTGCCAGCCACCTTGGCTGGGTGGCAGATATTTGCCGCCGTTCCACGGCGTATCGCAGGAAGCCTTACGGCCGGCGTGCGCAATCTGGATGGCGGGAACGGCACCATGCTGGCGGATGAATTCGACGATGGGCTGGAAGGCTGCGGTATGGGCATCCGACCAGATGCCGAGATCGAAAGGCGTGATGCGGCCGATGGGATTGACCGCGGTGGCTTCGACCATCACCAGGCCGGCGCCGCCGACAGCACGGCTGCCCAGATGCACCAGATGCCAGTTGTTCGGCAGGCCATCCTCAGCTGAGTACTGGCACATGGGTGAGACGAATATGCGATTCCTGCAGGTGACGCCGCGTAGTTTGTAAGGAGAAAAAAGTTTCGGGTTTGCCATGGTTCTTTCTTAAGCTTTAACAACAGGGATTGCGGCAATCTTGCCGCGCCATTCGGCCGGGCCGGTCTTGTGGATGGATTGCCCCTGGCTATCCACGGCTACCGTGACGGGCATGTCCTCGACCTCGAATTCGTAGATGGCTTCCATGCCCAGCTCAAGGAAGGCCACCACGCGCGCGGACTTGATGGCCTGTGAGATCAGGTAGGCTGCGCCACCGATGGCGATCAGATAAACTGACTTGTGCCGGCGTATGGCTTCGATCGCCTCATCGCCGCGTTCCGCCTTGCCTATCATGCCGAGCAGTCCGGTTTTCGCCAGCAGAGTTTCCGTGAAGCGGTCCATACGCGTGGCCGTGGTCGGCCCTGCCGGTCCGACGATCTCGTCGCCCACCGGGTCCACAGGCCCCACGTAATAGATGAATCGGTTGGTCAGGTCCACGCCTTCCGGCAGTGCTTCGCCTTTGGCCAGCAAATCGACGATGCGCTTATGGGCGGCATCGCGGCCGGTCAGCAGCTTGCCGGAAAGCAGCAGCTTCTCGCCCGGCTGCCAGGTTGCGATGTCTTCACGTTTCAATGTATCCAGATTCACGCGCCGCATGGGGCTGCCGGCCTCCAACGTGATATGCGGCCAGTCGTCGAGCTTGGGCACGGGAAGCTGCGCCGGGCCGGAGCCGTCGAGCACGAAATGTACGTGACGGGTGGCGGCGCAGTTGGGGATCATGGCGACCGGCAGCGAAGTGGCATGCGTTGCGGTATCCAGCACTTTTACATCGAGCACGGTGGTGAGGCCGCCGAGCCCCTGCGCGCCGATACCGAGCCGGTTGACCTTGTCGTAGAGCTCCAGCCGTAGCTCCTCGGTGCGGTTCTGCGGCCCGCGTGCTTTGAGTTGCTGGATGTCGATCGGGGCGAACAGCGACTGCTTGGCGAGCAGCATGGCTTTTTCCGCTGTGCCGCCGATACCGATGCCGAGCACACCCGGAGGGCACCAGCCAGCGCCCATTTTCGGCACGGTTTCCAGTACCCAATCGACGATGCTGTCGGAGGGCTCCAGCATGGCCAGCATAGCCTTGTTCTCCGAGCCGCCGCCCTTGGCGCTGATGCTGATCTCCACCCGGTCGCCGGGGACGAGCTCCACATGAACGACTGAAGGTGTGTTGTCACGGGTATTCGTGCGCTTGCCTGCCGGGTCGCTGACGATGGAGGCGCGCAGGGGATTCTCCGGGTCGGTATAGGCGCGCCGTACGCCTTCGTCCACCAATTGCTGCAGGCTCAAACCGGTTTCCCAGCGCACGTCCATGCCCACCTTGATGAAGCTCACGACGATGCCGGTATCCTGACAGATGGGGCGATGGCCGTGGGCGCACAGGTAGGAATTGATCAGGATCTGGCCGATGGCATCCCTGGCACGCGGCGAGGCTTCACGTTGCCAGGCGTCATGCAGGGCGGAGAGAAAGTCAGGGGAGTGATAGCAGGCAATATACTGCAGCGCATTGTGAATGCTGCTGATGAAATCCTCTTGCCGGATCAGGGTCATGCGTTGCGCCTGGCTGGTAAATGGGTTTCCGATTATAGCGCGATGACCGGGGATACGCAGTTTCCCCCGCCGTCTTGGCTGCTGCAGAAGATGGGCAAAAAAATCCCGCCACTGATGAGGCGGCGGGTGAGATTTAGGAGATTAGGCTTTCGGTATTTCTGACGCAAATCCTGTGCCAGAAAGAAAACTCCATGGAATCAATCCGCTATAATGCGCAGTGAACTAGGGTGGTTGCTGACAGCCAAAGGGTGGCTATTTGGCGGTGCATATCGCACAACTCAGGCGCCGCTGTGGTGCGGTCCCGGAATGTCAGACATGGTAAAATCCCGGCTTCGCGCATCATGCACACTAATTTATAAGTCTTGTTGATAAAACCTTGGGAAATTGAATATGTTCAGCGCAGCAAAAACTCTCGATATCGTTGACCCGGACATCTGGCAGGCCGTCGAGGCCGAGCGCAAACGTCAGGACGAGCATATCGAGTTGATCGCCTCGGAAAACTACACCTCGCCTGCGGTCATGCAGGCGCAAGGCTCCCAGCTGACCAACAAGTATGCCGAAGGTTATCCGGGCAAGCGTTTTTATGGCGGCTGTGAATTCGTCGACCAGGTCGAGCAGATCGCGATCGATCGCGTCAAGAAGCTGTTCGGCGCCGAATATGCCAATGTGCAGCCGCACTCCGGCTCGCAAGCCAACCAGGCCGTTTATTTCTCCATCCTCAAGCCCGGCGATACCGTCATGGGCATGAACCTGGGCCACGGTGGCCACCTGACTCACGGCTCGCCGGCCAACCTGTCCGGCAAGCTGTTCAATATCGTCGCTTACGGCCTCAATGAAAACGAGGAAATCGATTACGACCAGATGGAGCGCATCGCTACCGACTGCCGTCCCAAGCTGCTGATCGGCGGCGCCTCCGCCTACGCCTTGCGCTTCGATTGGGAGCGCATGGCCGCCATCGCCAAGAAGGTCGGTGCCTATTTCATGGTCGACATGGCGCACTATTCCGGCCTGATCGCCGCCGGTGTCTACCCCAACCCGGTGCCGCATGCCGATTTCGTCACCTCGACCACGCACAAGACGTTGCGTGGTCCGCGCGGCGGTATCATCCTCGCTCGCGCCGAGCATGAGAAGCTGCTGAATTCCAATGTGTTCCCCAGCCTGCAGGGCGGCCCGCTGATGCATGTGATCGCCGGCAAGGCGGTTGCTTTCCTCGAGGCTTCCAAGCCCGAGTTCAAGGAATACCAGCAGCAGGTGCTGAAGAATGCCGTGGTACTGGCGGAAACACTGACGGCCCGGGGCCTGCGCATCATCTCCGGCCGCACCGAATCCCACATGTTCATGGTGGACCTGCGCCCCAAGGGGCTGACCGGCAAGGCCGCCGACGCGGCTCTGGGCCAGGCGCATATCACGGTCAACAAGAACGCCATTCCCAACGATCCGGAAAGCCCGTTCGTCACCTCCGGTATCCGTATTGGTTCGCCGGCCATTACCACGCGTGGCTTCAGGGAAGAAGAAGCGAAACTGGTCGCCAACCTGATCGCCGATGTGCTGGATAATCCGACGGACGAAGCTGTAATTGCGGCTATTAAGCAAAAGGTACATGCATTGACCGGCCGCTTCCCAGTTTACGGTGCCTGATGAACGTCTGCCCAGGTTGTGGCGTTGCGCACGGGGCCTCTCACCCGGAGATGCCGCTCGCCCAATTGCCTAACCTGGGTATGGTCAGCGCCGGTTGGCTGTCTGCCGTCAGCTTGCATACCTTCTCTGACTTGCTGGGTCTCGGCGCGGTCGAGGCTTTCCGCCGGGTGGAGCAGGCCGGCTTCAAACCCAGCCTGAATCTGCTTTACGCGCTCGAAGGTGCCTTGCACAATGAACACTGGCTGGAAACCAAGCGCCATCGCAAACAAGAACTACTTGCCAGGTTACAGGTGGCAAAGGAGCATGCCTCAAGATGAAATGTCCATTTTGCGGTGCCGACGATACCCAAGTCATCGATTCCCGCGTCAATGATGTCGGCGACAGCATCCGCCGCCGCCGCCGTTGCGCTGCCTGTGACAAGCGGTTTACCACTTATGAAGTGGCCGAACTCCACCTCCCGCAGGTCGTCAAGCAGAACGGTAACCGTGAAGACTTCAGCCGTGACAAGCTCAGGCTTTCCTTCACCCGCGCCCTGCACAAGCGGCCGGTGCCCACCGAATACGTCGACCGCGCCATGGACCATATCGTGCAGACCATCCTGGCCAAGGGCGAGCGCGAGATCATGGCGCGCGAACTGGGTGAGATTGTCATGCAGGAGCTCAAGCGCATGGACAAGGTTGCCTACATCCGCTTTGCCTCGGTCTATCGAAGCTTCCAGGATGTGAACGATTTCCATAATGTCATCCGCGATCTGGATAAGCCAGGCGCGGGGACACCCCACCGCCGCAGTACCGATAAACCCGATGAGGAGTGATGCATGACCGAGCTTGTTGAAAAAACCGATGACCCCATGCGGATTATCAAATTCCTGTGTCTGGGGTTTGCTGTGTTTACGGTTCTGCTCACCATCGGCTTCTTCGGCTGGTGGTCGATGAAAGACCAACTGGTATTCGGCGATGCAAAATTCGACCGTGTACGCTGGGCCACGGCCGCTCCCTCTTCGGAGAAGCCGTGTTATCGCGGCGACATGGCCTACGATCTCACGCGTCATGTATTGGCACCGGGTATGCCCAAGCAGGTCAGCATGATGCTGCTCGGTCGCCCTGACTGGGATGACGGTAGCGAAACAGAATACGATCTGGGCATGTGTCTGTGGGATACGCACGGCTTGCGCCTGTTCTTCAACGACCAGGGCCAGCTGACCCACACGCGTATCGTCCAGCACTAGCCTCAATTCAATCCTCGATGTTCAGCGCCGACGATCACCGTTACATGGCCGAGGCGCTGCGGCTCGCCGAGCAGGGCCTTTACACCACCATGCCCAACCCCCGTGTGGGGTGCGTCATCGTCAAGAATGGGCAGGTGGTCGGCAGAGGCGCACATCTGCGCGCCGGTGAACCGCATGCCGAAGTGTTTGCCCTGCAGCAGGCTGGCAGTGCGGCACAGGGTGCTGATGCCTATATCACTCTGGAACCCTGCAGTCACCACGGAAGAACTCCTCCCTGTGCCGATGCCTTGCTAAAGGCAGGGGTGCGACGTGCTGTCGCGGCCATGCAGGACCCTAATCCCAAGGTGGCAGGGGCTGGCCTCGCCCGTCTCGCTGAGCAGGGCATAGATACAGCCAGCGGACTTATGGAGGCACAGGCACGAGATCTTAACCCCGGCTTCATTTCCCGCATGACGCGCGGCCGGCCTTTTGTCCGGAGCAAGATCGCGGCCAGCCTGGACGGGGGTACCGCACTTGCCAATGGCGTCAGCCAGTGGATTACCGGGGAGGCGGCAAGACAGGATGTGCAGCATTGGCGTGCGCGCTCCTGCGCTATCCTGACAGGGTCGTCCACGGTAGAAGCTGACGATCCGATGATGACGGTAAGGCTTGCCGAGCTGGTTGAAATAAAACGGGGCCGGCAGCCATTGCGCGTTGTGGCGGATAGCCGCTTGAAAATTTCACTTGAGGCAAAGATACTCCAAGGAGGCAATGTGCTTGTGGCCTATGCTTCTGATCC
Organism: Methylophilaceae bacterium; assembly: GCA_035761085.1. GTDB lineage: Bacteria > Pseudomonadota > Gammaproteobacteria > Burkholderiales > Methylophilaceae > DASTRT01. The sequence continues at coordinate 630 of DASTRT010000368.1, read as the reverse complement.
CGAATCCCGGGCTGAGTTCCTGCGCGCAGCCGGTGCCGAGTTGCTGCATCTGCCTGACTCCCACGGACGCGTCTGCCTGCAGGGCCTGATGAAAGCGCTCGCTCAGCGCGAAATTAATGAAGTTCTGGTGGAGGCCGGAGCGCGCTTCAATGGCGTATTGCTGGAAATGAACCTGATCGACGAGTTCCTGCTGTATTACGCGCCCGTCTTGCTTGGCGACGCTGCCCGCGGCATGTTGGGCATGACGCCGCTGGCCGCGATGAGCCAGCGGCGCCAGCTGGAGATTATCGATATCCGACACGTCGGCGCAGACCTGAGGCTGCGCGCCAGACCGCAAACCTGACACCATGGGAGGCTACCAGTTTGCTGATCGATACCCACTGCCATCTGGATGCTCCCGAATTCGATAAGGACCGTGACGCAGCCGTGCAGGCAGCCGTCCAGCAGGGCGTGCAGATCATCGTGGTGCCGGGCGTGGAGCGCAGCAATTTAGATCTTGTCTGCCAACTGTCGGAGCAGTATGCGCAATGTGTCTGCGGCCTGGGCATTCATCCGCTGTTCGTGGGTCGGGCCGAGGAGGAGGACCTGGAACACCTGGAAGCCCTGGTCGTCGAGAAGCTTGCCGATGAC